>NZ_JBALMO010000184.1:0-23628 GCF_036963345.1 Bacillus sp. JJ722 | reverse complement strand
ATAAACACTATACTATCTCTAAAACATGACAAGTTATGTCATGTTAAAAAAGAAAAGGTGAGAAATATGTCAAAAGCCAAGCGTCTATTGGATATTCTTTTATTTGCTAGTGCTAAAAGGAAGTTTACAGCTCAAGAAATTGCAGATGAATTTAATATTTCTATACGTACCGTTCATCGATACATATTGGACTTAAGCGATATGGGTTTACCGATATATGCTGAACAAGGACGGAATGGTGGATATACCGTTTTAACCAATAGAATGTTACCACCTATTTTATTTACAGAAGAAGAAGCCGTTTCAATCTTTTTTGCTTTCCAATCTTTAAGCTATTATCACAATTTACCATTTGATACCGAAAATAAGTTCAGTAACACATAAACTATATAGTTCCCTACAAGATGATGCCAAATCAAAAGTAGACAAAATGCGTTCTTATATAGCTTTTTGGAACCCTAAAAGAACAATAGATGCACCATTCCTGAATGATGTTCTAGAGGCTTCTAGTGCAAATAGTAATTTACACATTCAGTATGAATCTAAATCTGGAATAACTACTAAGCACCTCCGACCTATCGGTGTATATGCTCATGATGGATTATGGTATTTACCGGCTTACGATTATAATAAGGAAAAAATATTACTATATCGTGTGGATCGCATAACATCTATCTTATCAACTGAAAAAAATGATGATGAATTTATAAATTTAGAACAATGGTTTAAATCTAATGAAGTAAAAAATCCAATTCGATTGCATGTTTTATTAACTACAGAAGGTGTCCGTCAATGTAAAAGCGTCCCTAGTTTTGAAGGTTTGGTAGAGACGAAAGATAATGGAACAGGATATATTGATTCAATGATTGACAAAGGTGAACTTGGTTTTATAACTCCTCTTTTTTATCGCCTTGGGATTCACGCAAGAATTCTAGAACCTAAGGAATTGATAGATGGTTTGCGTCAAAAAGCCGAAGAAGTTTTAACTATGTATCAAGATGTCTAACAAAGTGTTTATTCTAGCTTTTATGCTACTTTCTAATAGATCACACCCTCCTGTAGTCATCTAAAATCTTTTAGGAATAAGGGCGTTATAAACTGCTCCTATAATGCCCTTTAATTGATGAACACCTAAATCCGTATTAGTCATAATGACGGCACCACTTTCCAAATGAGGGTATGCCACCATCATACATTGAAAACCTACACCCCAACCTAATGAAGAAATTTCAATATTTTGTTTGGAACCATCTAGAAAAAGCCCTAGTCCGTTCCAACCTTTACAGCCTTGGTACGTAATCATTTCATTTGCTTTATTTATAGATAGACCTAACCTACTTTTCCCTTTTAGAGTATTCATTAATTCAATGGTCAAAAGTGCTAAATCTGAAGGTGTTGTCCATAACCCGGCAGCTACTGAATACGGATAAATCGTAAATTTATTCTGCACTGTTTTCCCATCTTTATGGCCACAAGCAAAATCTTCTCTTCTTGAATCCGGTAATACATACTCAAATGAACTATTTTTCATTTTCAACGGAAGAAATATTTGCTCATTCATTACGTCTTTAAATGATTTTCCAAGACTATCTTCTATTAACTGCTGTATGATACAAAAGCCTGCATCAGAATATTGAAAGTCACTCTCTGGTTCATACTTAACTTCAATTGGTGCAGCACAATAGGATGTTCTACCTTCTAATACATCAACGTTACTAGGAAAACCATAAATAGAATTTAATTCTGTAAAACTACCTTCAGGATCTACAACGCCCGATTGATGACTTAGCAAGCTCCGTAATGTGACTATTTTTTTTAGAGTTAGTTCATTTTCAGGTACTTTCCATGATGTCAGTCTTTTGTTAACATCTTCATCTAAATCTAAAATACCTTGCTCCGTTAATTTCATAACAAGCATTGAGGTTACAAACTTACTAATTGAACAGGCATTAAAAATAGTATTACTATTTATTTTATTATCGGTTCCTACCTCAAGAAGACCGTATCCTTCTGCCATACTAATTTGGCACTTATCAATTAACGCAAGGCTTAAACCAGTTACATGATAATGCTTTAATTGCTCACTAATGTTATTACTTTTTAGCCTCATAAAATACCTCCATTTTTGAGTTACGATAACAAGCTTATCTCAAATAAATTATACTCAATTGAACAAAAGCATTATATGATTAAGTAAATATTCTGAAAGCGAGTTGAAAATTGATGATGTGGTCACCTTTATTCGAAAATGATGTACCAGTAGTTATTCTCCCTTAACGGTGAAATAACTATATCTCCGTTAAGGACAATAGTAATTGTCTAAGCCCAAACGGAGGATAACATTAATGAAAAACACTTTATTAGGTTCTTTATATTTATCTCTCGCTGCTAGTATCTGGGGCGGAATGTATGTTGTGGTCAAAGTTGTAGTAGATATTGTGCCACCACTTGAATTGGTATGGC
The DNA here is from genome assembly GCF_036963345.1 of Bacillus sp. JJ722. Lineage (NCBI taxonomy): Bacteria > Bacillati > Bacillota > Bacilli > Caryophanales > Bacillaceae > Bacillus > Bacillus sp. JJ722. The sequence goes on along the minus strand of NZ_JBALMO010000184.1, from coordinate 21,165 downwards.
TGCGCTATGTCATTGCCCTAATCGCTTTACTAATGATTGGGTTAATTACAAAACAATCATGGCGGATTGCGAAAAAAGACTGGCTATTAATTTTTATGATTGGATTAATTGGAAATACGATTTCAATCGTAACCCAAGAAGTCGGTACAATGCTATCTACTGCACAAATGGGGGCCATTATCACATCAACAACACCGGCATTTATGGTACTTTTCGCACGTGTCATTTTAAAGGAAAAGATCACGTTTAAAAAAGCTATTTCCATTATTTTAGCGTCATGTGGAGTCTGGATTATTGTTGGAAATGCTCATATCGATTCATCACTACAGCTTGGTGGTATCTCACTGCTTATTGCTGCCCTAACATGGTCACTTATGTCTATTCTAATTAAACGGGTACCAAAGCAATATTCACAAATTGTCGTAACAAGCTATGCTATTCTTGTCGCAATTGTTCTATTAACGCCCTTTACACTTGGTCAACTAGGAAAGCTCGATGTACACGCAATGATGCATCCATCAATTTGGGGTGGTCTTTTATACTTAGGAGTAATATCTACCGCATGTGGCTTTATACTGTGGAATCGTGGACTCCAAATGCTTAACGCTTCAAGTGGAGGATTATTTTTCTTTTTACAACCGATAGTTGGTACATTTTTAGGATGGTTATTGTTAGGTGAAAGTATTGGCTTATCATTTTGGATAGGAACAATACTAATCTTTATCGGGGTATTATTGGTCATAAGAGAAGAATAGGCATTCAAAAGCTGATTGGTCGCTTGCCAATCAGCTTTTGCTTTTATATTGGTATAATTTTGTTCATTGGATTCATACTCCTATTCTTTCAATTAACCTCAAGTAATCAATCATAATTTGCAAGAAACTTCAATTCTTTAATCAAATTGTCTTCAAATAATGATGACATATTCAAATCATTAATTAACCACAATAACCCTAATCCCCAATCTTCGTCATGTTCTTCCATTGCACGCATAATACCTTGTTCAATAAAAGGTTTAACAATCGAAGGATCGATATTCTTTAATAGAACAATGATAATATCTACTCCTGGCCAGTTAGTATCCTGGAACCATTCCATCAAATATGGCAAGGCTTCTTGATTATTAGGATAACCTATTTGATTAAGCACAATAGAAGCATTATACCAACAGCATTTACTCAATAAATCATTAGACTGTTTGGCTAGTAGCACAACATCTTTACCTTTTAATTTCGAAAGTTCGTCCATTGCATATTCCTGAATAGCGTCAGGTTTATGCCAGTTTAAATCTAAAATAAGTTTCTCTAAGGCAGTCATTTTCATTTCCTCAATTTTTAATAAGATACTAAAAATTCAATTTGTATTGAAATATTCCCTGTCATCATATCATAAATCATATTCTGCTACTCTAATTGATTCAATGGTGCCAACCTTTCACTACCTGAGATAAGCAAAATAAAGCCTTAAACTCTTAATTACGTCAAAGAATTTAAGGCTTTTATTATTAGCGAACTTTCTCAATCCTTTTTGGTTTGAACACTTATCTATTATTGAAGTTATTCATACTCTTTCTCAAATTCAATCGTACTTCTCACAGTATCAATTGGTCGTACAAGTTTTTCAATATGTTGACGTTGCTTTTCTAAAAACGGTGGTAATGATAGTTTTTCTCCTACTGTTTCGTAAGGTTCATCTCCCATAAATCCAGGACCATCTGTCGCCCATTCAAATAAAATTTGTGGTGCTACACGGGCATAAAGCGATTCAAAGAAATAACGATTCACATATCCAGATGTCTGATATCCAAAATCTTCAAGACGTTCCGTCCACTCATCCAACACTGATCGGTCCTCTACGCGGAACGCAGCATGGTGTACTGTACCATATCCTTGTCGTGCAATCGGTAACACTGTATTATGTTCTACAATAATTTGTGCACCATTTCCTCCTTCACCCACTTCAAATAAATGATAAGAACCTTCTGCATCAATTTCTTTGAATAACATCACTTTCTCTAGCATTTGCTTGAAGAAATTGAAATCTGCGATACGAATGAAAATTGGTCCTAATCCTGTAATTGCGAATTCTAATGGAATCGGTCCTTTTTGCCAAGGTGTGCCAGACGCCACACCTTTATTGTTTTCATCTGAAATCAATTGATACTGTTGATCATCAAAATCGATAAATGATAATGTCTTTTTCCCAAATTGTTCATTAATACCCGTATGTTCAACTTTAAGTCGATTAAAACGTTTTACCCAATATTCAAGTGCCGCATCTGTCGGGACACGAAATGATGTTTTTGCAATTTCATTTGTTCCATGTACCCCTTTAGGAATATTCGGGAAATCGAAAAACGTCATATCCGTACCAGCACTTCCCTTATCATCCGCGAAAAATAAGTGATACGTTTGAATGTCATCCTGATTAACTGTTTTTTTCACTAAACGCATCCCTAAAACGTAAGTGAAAAATTCATAGTTTTTTTCGGCACTGCTTGTGATTGCTGTAACGTGGTGAATACCTTTTAAATGATTCATTTTCTTTTCCTCCTATTATCTCTTTTCATTTTGTGTGAGAATGTTTATTTCAGTTTTATTTATCTCCGATTCGAGATAATTATTTAAAAAATTATCATTCTTATTTTCTTCTCAATATTCATTTTCTATTAATGCGTTAAATATCTCTAAATCAATTATCTTTAATTCGAGATAAATTTATCATAAATCCGCTTCAGTTGTCAACCTATCAGATTGATAAAAAAGTTGTTCTTTATCGTATGCTCTATTAAAGGTTAAAAGCGTTAATTTATTTAATCAAACTTTATCTCAAAGCTACAAAAAATAATACAGACTGCACTTTTTAACGCAGTCTGTATCGAATAGAAACAAGTACTAATATTAATCTTCCTTAATAATAATTAATGCTTAATAGTCAATTATATAAATAATGGATTACATCTTTCACTGCCGCTTCACCTTGATCAATACAATCCGGCAAGCCTAAGCCTTCATATGAACTACCCGAAAAGATAACTCCAGGTAAAGATTCATTCAAATCTTTTTTCAACTGTTCTATTCTTTCTTTATGACCAACTGTATATTGAGGCATTGCTTCTTTCCATCTTGATATTACGGTAAACTCAGGTTGCTCCGTAATGTTCATCGTTTTATTTAAATCATTTAAAACGATTTTCTCAATATCCTTATTTGATAGATCAACAATTTTCGAATCATTTGGCCTTCCAACATAGCAACGAAGTAGTGCCTTTCCTTTTGGGCTAGAATGAGGCCATTTTTTATGAGCCCATGTACAAGCTGTAATTGAATAATCACATTTTCTTGATACGACAAAACCTGTTCCATTTATATCATCTTTAATAGCACTTTGGTTAAATGCCATCGCTACCGTTGCAACACTAGTAGAAGGAACATTTGTGAAAGGTGCCATAAACGGAAAATTCGATAAAATGGAAGCAGCTTCTTGATGAGGAATCGTTACAACAACTGTATCAGCCTCTATGACAGTAGTATCATTTAATTGTAATCGGTACTGCTTGCCTTCCTTTGCAAGAGTTTGTACCTTCGTATTCTTTAAGATTGTTACTTCATCTAAAGCTAATTCAATTTGATCGACGAATGATTGCAGTCCCGTTTTAATTGTTAAAAACATACCTTTTTTTGATTTTGAATTTGCTTTCGTTTTAGGTTTTGCCGGAGTAGCTCTCTTCATTCCAAGTACGAGACTTCCGTACTTCTGCTCTACTTGATAAAACTGTGGAAATGTCGACATTAAACTCATTTCATCGATATCACCAGCATATATACCAGATAATAAAGGTTCAATTAAATTTTCAACTACTTCATCACCTAGTCTTCTTCTGAAAAAAGCACCTAAAGGCTGATCTTGTTTTTCCTTTGATTTTGGTAATACAAAATCGGCAGCTGCTCTCAACTTACCAATCGGTGAAAATAACCCTGTTGTTACAAATGGTGCAATTTGCGTTGGAATTCCCATTATTGCTCCACCAGGCATAGCGTATAATTTTTCTCTCGCAAGCACAAATGATTTACCGGCTGTGTTGTTCACTAATTCATGCTCCATACCTACTTCTTTAGCCAACCTAGTTGCGCTTGTTTTTCGTTCAAGAAAACAGTCAGGCCCTCCTTCAATAATAAAGCCATCTCGTATAGTCGTTTGAATTTTCCCACCCAGTCTTGAACTCGTTTCGATTAATACAATATCAATAGGTAATGATTGATTCTTTTTTTCCTGAAGTAAATAATAAGCTGTTGTTAAACCAGTAATGCCTCCACCAATAATTACAACCTTTGACCTTTTTTCCTCAACCATTTTATCGCCTTCTTCTTAAATGTAATTGTTTCCCCTAGTCTGAAGTTATTTAAGAAATTACAATTTGGAATGATATTTCGGTATATAATCACAATATGGTTCTTCAGAAAGAAAGTTATTCGTATCATAGTACGCTCTGGCACGGCAACCTGAGCAAACATTTATGTATTCACATTGACCACATTTTCCTTCAATTAGTTTAGGATCACGTAGTTGTTGAAAAAGAGAAGAATTTCTCCAAATATCGCTAAAATGTTGTTTCATTAATGACCCAGCTTTAATTGGCAGATAACCACATGGTTGTATATCTCCTTTATGGGAAATAAAGCATACGCTTGTACCTGCTAAGCAGCCTTTTGTAACTGCGGCCATTCCATGTGATTGTACAGTAACACGTTCACCTTTCTCCTTTGCTTTCTGTCTCATAATTCGATAATAATGAGGTGCACAAGTGGCACGAATCTCAAAATCTACTTCTTGAGACCTTTCATAAAACCATTCTAGTACTTCCTCATATCTACTTGAGCTTAACATGTTGCTTTCAACAATCTGAACACCACATCCAACCGGTACTAGCATGAATAAGTGAAGTGCATCAACATTGTTTTGTTTGCACAACTCAATCATGTCTTCCAAGTAATCAGCATTATGTGACGTAATTGTCGTATTAAATTGAAGTTGAATGCCTTGGTTTTTTACATTTCTTGCCCCTTGTAGCGCTTGTTCAAAAGAACCTTCTAAACCTCTGAAATGATCATGGATACTCGAATTTGGTCCATCAAAACTTATAGCAACCCGTTTTATGCCCACTTCTTTTATTTTCTTCGCGATATCTTCGGTAATCAATGTTCCATTCGATGCCATTGCAACAGATAACCCTTTTTGTGTAGCGTACTCTGCAATTTCAAAAAAATCAGGACGATACAAAGGCTCCCCACCCGTTAAAATGAGTAACGGTTTAGCAAAATCTGCTAACTCATCAATTACTTGAAAAGCTTTTTCGGTTGACAGTTCATCTCGTGATCGAACTGGCTGTGCAGTCGCACGACAATGTACACATTTCAAATTACACCCTTCAGTTAACTCCCAAAAAATTAAGCGAGATACCTTTTCAGAATTAGTAAAATGTCGATGTTTCAATGGCTGTTCCACTTTCATGGACATGAAATACACTCCTTAGTAAAAAGTATTTTAGTCAAATTTCGGGCCTTGTTTTGCTACTCTCGATGTTTCATCTTTATCGTATCAATCCTAATCAATTGTTACATTCTTCACAAAGTATTCCATGTAAAAAAGAACATTCAAATAAATCACCCTCTCGATATATTCTAAATTCATTAATATTCTTTAATTATTCTAACAAAAAAGCTTCTTTTTATTTTAGAAAAGATGTAAGATTCATCAATCTGTTGAAAATAAAAGCTCGCTAGTAAGCGAGCTTTCAGTATGTAACAAAAATCTATACATTTTGTGATGTTTTATGATCAGTAGCAACTTCATCCTTTTCTTTCATTTTACTGAAAATAGTAGCTAATATCGGTCCCGAAATATTATGCCAAACACTGAAAATGGCGCTTGGAACTGCTGCTAGTGGAGAGAAATGAGCAGTCGCAAGTGTTGCACCTAATCCAGAGTTTTGCATACCAACTTCAATTGCAATTGCCTTCTTCTTAGCCAAATTCATTTTAAATATTTTAGCAAAGAAGAAACCAATTAAATAGCCCAATACATTGTGAAGCACAACAACTGCAAAAATCATTGCACCCGTTTCAGCAATTTGCTCTTGACTACCCGCAACTACAGCTGACACTATTGCTACGATTGCAACCACTGAAACTAATGGCATCACCTTTACACTAGCTTTTGCTTGTTTATTAAATAACTTCTGAACAATTAAACCTAAAACAATTGGAATAAGAACAACTTGAACAATAGAAATGAATAATGATGCTGGTTCAATATTGATCCATTCACTCGCTAATAATAAAATTAGTGCTGGTGTTACAATTGGTGCTAATAATGTCGTAACCGAAGTAACTGTTACGGATAACGCTACATCACCTTTTGATAAAAATGTCATAACGTTAGATGAGGTTCCTCCTGGGCAACATCCTACTAAAATAACCCCTACTGCAATTTCCGGTGGTAAGTCTAAGCCCTTCGCTAATAAAAATGCAAGGGCAGGCATGATGAGAAATTGACCAACAACACCAACAGCTACATCCTTTGGTCTTGTAAATACCTCTTTGAAATCTGCTCCAGAGATCGTTAAGCCCATTCCAAACATAACTATTCCTAATAAAATAGTAATATATTCTCCAATCCATACAAATGAAGAAGGAGACAAATATGCTACTGTTGCAAAAATCAGCACCCAAATAGCAAAAGTACTACTAACAAACTGACTAAATCGCTCTAAAGCCTTCATTCTATACCTCCAATAATATATTTTGATAATGTATGAGATTATACATTATTATCTAAATATAGACAATAGTTAGAAAAATAAATCTACTTTCGAATTAAGATAAATATATAAATATCTATAAATAGAAAAAGCTCAAACCCTTTATACTACAGAGTTTGAGCTTATTTATGATGCACGAAAGGTACATTATCTTCGAGCAAAATCAACGAACTTAAATTTATCCGGTCTATGTCGCGATTCTGTATATTGAAATAAGCTTGTATCATCTAAATATGTGAAGCTTTTAATAACGACAATCATGTCGAAGTCTTTCATATCTAAATACTTTTTATCTTCTTCATTAGCCATTTGGACAGTAATTTCTTTTCTGGCATATGCTATTTTATATCCCAACTCACCTTCAATATAACTGTATAGAGAATCCTGACAAATCTCTTCAGTTAGATGGCTTACATACTTCTGTGGTATATAATCTTTATCCAATATAACTTTTTGTCCATCAAATATTCTTTTTCTAATGATTGTCCACACATTCTCATTAGAATCAAGTTTTAATTTCTTCATTATATTTTTACTCGGGATGCTACAATCCAAAACATCAACTTCTGTTGTAACTGTTTCCCCTAGTTGCTCAGACAATTCTTTGAATGAAACAACCTTTGAAACAGGAAAGTCGAATTTTTGAATATCCAATACAAACGAACCTTTTCCGTTCACTTTGCTAATATATCCATTTTGCTCTAATTTATTTAATGATTTTCGAATCGTATCGCGAGAAACTGAATAAAACTCCATTAAACTTTTCTCGGAAGGCAATTTATCATTAACCGCATATACTTCGTTCTCAATTTGATCAACGAGATCATTATATATATTTACGTATTTCTTATCCATTTTAATCACCGTAAATATTCTATCATAAATTTCACAAAAAAGAATTGACTCTAACTATTTCAGTAAACATAATATACAATCGATTCGTACGGTCTAAGATTGATTTCTTTACTAAATGTAGGTGCATTTTCGTAATTTCCAATTAAAATGGAACTAGTTTTAACACCCTCCATTACGTTGCTTGGTAACTGCACCTTTGCCTCTTCAGCATAAAAATTATTTAAAACAATTAGCAAGTTGTTTTCATAAAACCTTGTGTAAGCCATCACCTTTTCATGATCTTCTAGAATCATTTTGAAATTACCCTCAGCAATAATCGGATATTCCTTTCGTAAAGCAATTAATTTTTGATAGAAATAAAAGACCGAATTCGGATCTTCGAGAGCTTTCATTGCATTAATTTCCTTGCTTGAATCCCCAAGAGAAATCCACGGTGTTCCAGAAGTGAAACCAGCGTTATCTTCATCATTCCATTGCATCGGCGTTCTAGAATTATCACGAGACTTAACTTTCAAAATCTCTATAATATCTTGCTCTGGCACACCTTGCTGCTTCAAAATTGTATAATAATTGATGGACTCCACATCTCTATATTGTTCAATGCGATTGAAATTAGGATTTGGCATTCCAAATTCTTCACCTTGATAAATATATGGTGTTCCTCTCATCATATGAACGGTTGTAGCAAGCATCTTTGCACTTTCTTTATGATATTCCTTGTCATTACCGAATCTGGAAACGATGCGTGGCTGGTCATGATTGCACCAAAAGACAGCGCTCCAGCCATTTCCTTCTTGTATCCCTTCCTGCCACGTTTTAAAGATATCCTTTAACATATGAAAATCAAAATCCATCAACGTCCATTTATCTTGATTTTTATAATCTACTTTTAAATGGTGAAAGTTAAATACCATTGATAGCTCATTTTCGTTCGGATTAGAATACTTAATACAGTGATCAATCGTTGTTGATGACATTTCTCCTACAGTAATGACATCTTCATATTTACCAAAGGTATTTTCATTCAATTCTTTTAAATATTCATGGATTTTCGGGCCATCTGTGTAAAATCTTCTGCCATCTCCAGTTTCGTCATCTTCAAATACTTCTGGCTTAGATATTAGGTTAATTACATCTAATCTAAAACCTTTCACTCCTTTATCTAGCCAAAAATTGACCACTTTATAAATATCTTCTCTTACTTCGTTGTTTTCCCAGTTCAAATCACCTTGTGTGACATCAAATAAGTGCAAGTAATACTCTTGGAATTCTTCTCTGTATTCCCATGCCGAACCACCAAATTTAGAAATCCAGTTTGTTGGTTCTTTACCATTCTTTCCTTCTTTCAAGATATAAAAGTTTTTATACTTTTCTTCTCCTTGTAATGCTTTCTTGAACCATTCATGTTCTGTCGAAGTATGGTTAAAAACCATATCTAGCATAATATCAATTTTTCTTTTGCTCGCTTCTTCAACTAGCTTTTCAAAATCCTCCATTTCACCAAACAATGGATCAATATTATAATAGTCAGCAATATCATAACCATTATCTCTTTGTGGCGAAATATAGAAAGGTGTTAGCCAAATATAATCCACGCCAAGCTTTTGTAAATAATCAAGCTTCTCTATAACGCCCTGCAAATCACCTATGCCATCTCCATTGGAATCATTGAATGAGCGAGGGTATATTTGATACACTACACTCTGTTTAAAATTCCTCACTATATCCACTTCTCTTTCATTCCTTATTACTTTTGCACGGTTTGATATGCCGGCAATTTACGTCTTCCTACAATCGTTGTTAATAAGAATGGAATCACAATTGCTACAACCATTGAAATTGCAAATATTCCCATACTACTTGTTTGCATCGATAGAATACCCGGTAATCCACCAACACCAATCGAATTGGCCATCGCATTATTGCTAACAGAAATAATGGCAGCCACACTTGAACCAATCATTCCTGCAAAGAACGGAAAACTGTATTTCAAGTTAACACCGAATAAAGCTGGTTCCGTTACCCCTAAATAAGCTGAAATACAAGCAGGTACATTAATTTGTTTTGCCTTTTCATCTCTTCTTTGTAAAAACACCATTGCAAGAACAGCTGAGCCTTGAGCAATATTAGATAGTGCAATCATCGGCCATAGTGCTGTCCCACCCATTTCAGCAATTAATTGCAAGTCAATAGCATTTGTCATATGATGTAAGCCTGTAATTACTAATGGTGCATACGCAAAACCGAATATAGCTGCAAATAACCAGCCAAATGTAGATGTTAAACCGTTATAAACAACTGAAGAAATCCATTCGCCAATAGTCCAACCAATTGGTCCCAATACAGTATGTGCAAGTAGAACAGATGGTATTAGAGCAAAGAAAGGAACGATAATCATTGAAATTGACGATGGACAAATTTTTCTAAGTCCTCTTTCCAAATAAACTAAAACAAAACCTGCTAATATAGCTGGAATGACTTGGCCTTGATAACCAATCATATCAATTTGGGCAAATCCAAAATCCCATGCAGGTATATCTCCGCCACCAGCAACTGCATATGCATTTAATAGCTGAGGAGACACTAATGTAATACCTAAAACAATACCTAGAATTTGAGTTGTCCCCATTTTCTTAGTAACAGCCCACACAATACCAACAGGTAAGAAATGGAATATCGCTTCTCCTATTAACCATAGAAAACTATGCAAGCCTGCCCAAAATTGTGACATTTCTACAAGTGTTTTCGTACCATCTTCGAACATTTTCACATCGCCGATAATATTTCTGAAACCTAGTACCAAACCTCCAACAATTAAGGCTGGAATGATTGGTGAGAATATTTCAGCCAAATTCGCCATCAGTCTTTGAACGAAATTCATATTATTCTTTGCTGCACTTTTTGCTTCATCTTTACTTACTGAGTTAGCACCCGATAATTCCATGAAATCATTGTAAAAAACCGGTACATCATTACCGATTATCACTTGAAATTGACCTGCCTGTGAAAATACCCCTTTTACACTCTTTAAACTCTCAATTTTTTCTTTGTTAGCTAATGATGGATCTTGTAATACAAATCGCATGCGCGTTGCACAATGTGTAACAGCGCCAACGTTTTCTTTTCCACCAATGTATTCAAGTAAGTCTTTTGCTTCGTTAGCATATTTACCCACTGAAAAAACCTCCCTTACTTTTATCCCTGTACGTATAGGTATTGATTTTATTTTACCTATACGTACAGGTTTCTGTCAACGCTTTCATGGAAGAATTATATTTTCTTATTTTAAAAACATGATAGGACGTTCTTTTATTTAAGGATTTATCTATTTGCCTTACTTAGTATTCTATTATTTTAAGATTTAAGGTTGCTGTAAGGTTGGCACAATAATGCTGTAAGGATGAACATTTATATTATAAATATCAACAAAAACATTAAATCTGACGAGGTGAAAACAGATGGAACCATTATTAAGAGTAGAAAATATTAAAAAAACATATGGCAAAACTGGCGCAGTTTATACTGCGATAGAAAATATATCTTTTGATGTTCATAAGGGTGAATTTGTAGGAGTTATGGGGCCCTCTGGGGCAGGTAAATCAACTTTGCTAAATATGTTAGCAACGATTGATTCACCAACTGAAGGAAAGATATATATGAATGACATTAGTATCCATGACATGAAGAATGCGGCCTTAGCCGATTTCAGACGCGAGAATCTTGGTTTTATCTTCCAAGATTATAATTTACTCGACTCTTTAACTGTAAAGGAAAATATACTCTTACCACTAGCTATTGAGAAGATTCCAGCGAAAGAGATCAATAATATAGTGAATATAATTGCGAACGTATTTGGTATTGAAAATATCTTACAGAAATACCCCTACCAAATTTCAGGTGGGCAAAAGCAAAGAACTGCTGCAGCTAGAGCACTAGTAACTGAACCTGCCTTGATTTTAGCAGATGAACCAACAGGTGCACTTGACTCAAAATCAGCAACAAATTTACTTGAAAGCTTAAGCAATTTAAATGAAAACAAGAAAGCAACCATCCTCATGGTTACACATGATGCATTTGCTGCAAGCTTCTGCCATCGTATTATTTTTATTAAAGATGGTACGCTCTCAAAAGAAATTTATCGTCGAAATACACGTAAAGCCTTCTTTCAAGAAATCTTAGATGTCCTTGCAACAATTGGAGGTGGAGCAGATGACATTATTTAGTCTTGCAAGAAAAAATATTGTACGTAACTTCAAGCAATATTTTCTGTATATCGCATCTATGGTGTTTAGTATTGTTATATACTTCACATTTGTGACGTTAAAATATAGTGACACGATTGCTGATAAAACAGATTCTTCACCTAAAATAGATTCACTTATGAGTGCATCAGCCGTTATTTTAATACTTTTCGTTACAATTTTTATAGCATATTCAAATTCTTTCTTTATGAAGAAACGAAAAAAAGAAGTGGCACTGTATGCATTATTAGGAGTTCATAAACGTCAAATTGGTTTTATGCTCTTTTTTGAAAATTTATTATTAGGTTTAATCTCACTAGTAGTTGGGATTGTACTTGGATTCCTTTGCTCAAAGGGATTTATGACACTTTTGATACGTTTAATGGGCTATGATGCAGTCGCACCATTTACTTTATCGCAATCGGCAGTTTTAAATACTGCAATTGTATTTTTCATTATTTTCCTATTAACATCCCTTCAAGGGTATCGTTTAATTTATCAGTTTAAACTAATTGATTTATTTCACGCATCAAAAAAGGGAGAAGTAATACCAAAACCTTCTATTATTGTATGTATTCTTGGAGTTTTACTAGTAGGCATCGGTTATTGGATCGCAATGCAAGATGTGGTCACTTCTAAAGTATGGATGCAAATCGGTTTATTACTGACACCACTTATTATTTTGGCAACAGTTATTATTGGTACGTTTTTATTATTCTACAGTGTAACAGGATTTATTTTAAACAGAATTAAAAGAAGAGAAAATTGGTTGTGGAAAAATCTTCATTTAATCACAATTTCACAATTATTATATCGTGTTCGAGCAAATGCTCGTACATTGACCATAATTGCGGTATTAAGTGCTACTACAGTAACAGCAGGCGGTGCGATATTCAGCCTTTACTATAACATAAATGACTCAGTTCAGACCGCCAACCCAAACACGTTTATGTATCAACAATCAGATTCAAAAACAGATGAACAAGTGAGTAGAAAACTTACTAATGTCAATTATGATGAAAGTATCGAAGCACTCTCGATCACATTCGATAGTAACGAATTAAATTCGATGTTTGAAAGCTCAGATAAAAGAATGTACACAGTTATTAACGAAAACACATATAACAAACTTGCAACACTGCAACATAAAGAAAAAATCCAAGTCAATAATGACAATGCTGTTATGTTGGATGTTAGTTATGACGAAAGATTCTCCCCTAAATATGAAGGGAAAATGATTAAATCCGAAAGTAATATTGCCATCACGTTTGAAAGCTTTAAAACACAAAGCGTTTTAAATGTACGTACATCAGGCTTAGTCGTAATTGTTTCAAATGATTATTATGATGCATTACAAAAAGACGGACAAACCATAAATTATCGTGTTATAGATGTAGATAACGCCTCTACAGAGTTATCTAAAAACATTGCAAAACAACTTCCTGAAGAAGCTCAATTTTCTAGTGCTCCACAAGATTTCCAAACAAGTGTTGAAAACATCGGTTCACTACTTTTCATAGGTAGCTTCCTTGGCCTTGTATTTTTGGCAGCTACAGGTAGCATTATTTACTTTAAAGTTTTAACAGAAGCAGAAGAAGATAAATCTCAATATAATATGCTTCATAAAATGGGTGTTAGCGCGAAAGAAATGAGAAAATCAATCGCTTCACAAGTATTCGTCATCTTCTTTGCACCACTATCTGTAGGTTTATTACACAGTGCTGTAGCGTTAAAGACTTTTTCTAATTTATTATCTATGAATCTAGTAAAACCTGTAATCATCTGGATGATTGCTTATACAATTATTTACGGTCTGTATTACATCTTAACAATAGTTTCTTACAATCGCATTATCACACAAAATAATAAAACAGAAGGATGATCAAGATGAAAAAATTTCTAATAATAATAGGAATTGTGTTTAGTATAGGAGTTGTAGGTATCTTATTGCTGACAAAAGTTGATTTTAATCGTATGAATGCTAATCACTATTATTTACAAATAACTGAGGATGGAGTGCCGCATGAAAAAAAACTAAGTAATGGTGAAATAATGACTACTTACTCATACAAATTAAATGCGACGAATGATGAAGGAAAATCCAAGACACTTGAATTCAATGCTCAAAAAAACCTACGCAAAGATGCCTATTTAAAAATGTATGTTAAAAAAGAGAATGAAGTATCATCATATGATGAAGTACAATTCAAAGACATTCCCGAAAAGGCACAAGAGAAATTAAAATAAAATATGATCTATAAACGATAAGAAGACTCCGGTAATAAATTCGGAGTCTTCTTATCTTATAAAATCTAGCTAGTTTTATAAGCATATTGTAATTGTGGTTCCTTTGTTTTCAACACTTGTCAACTGTAGACTTCCATTATGAGCTAAAATTATATCGCGAGCAATTGCCATACCTAGACCAGTTCCATGTGTACTGTTTGTATTTGTCCCTCGATAATATCGTTCAAATACTTGTTCTAAATCATTTGCAGGTATACCACGACCATTATCACAAATCGTAATTTGCGTATGATATTCTACGTCAGGTAATGACTTATGCTCTTGTTTACTATGTGAATGAATATGGTCTATTTGAATTGTAACGATTACATCTTCATCATTATGTACAAGGGCGTTGTAGACAAGGTTTAAAATGGCTCTTTTAAGTAACTTTTTATCTACATTATGCATTGCTTTGTTTACATTTGCCTCAAAATTAACCACCCGATGACTAAATTGTAGATCATTTAACAGTTCAATCGTCATTTCGCGTACAAATCCTACGATATTAACTTCTTCAAAATTCAAAGATAGTTGTTGATTACGTAGACGCGTAGTTAAATTGAGGTCATCTAATAAATTTTTCATATATACTGTTTTTTTTGTAATAATAGATACATATTCAAGCGTTTCTTGTGATGATAAATCTGTCGCGTGTTCTTTCATTAGTTCGGCATAGCCATGAATAGAGGAAAGAGGTGTTTTCATGTCATGGGAAACATTACTTATCCATTCCTCACGCATTCGATCAAGTTGATTACGCTCTTTCTCATGCTGGTCTAATTTCTCCGAAAGTTCATTCATATTTTGAAAAACATCTTGATAAACGCCTTCTGGTACAGGCATCTTCTTATAACGTTGCTCGCGAAGTTGCTGTATTCCTTCAATTAACTTATTGAGTGGTTTTGTTAAGTTTTTACCAAATAAAAAGCCAATAACTAATGCGATAATTACATCCACAATTAATAATTTTAAAAATATGATGTTAAGGTCTTTAAAACCTTTGCTATAATCAAACGTTAATACATAGCGATTGACCATTCGATCCTTAATACCTAAAAAATAACTGTAATTTTTGGCTTCACCTGCAAAAACAGTTGTATCCGCATCTACTTCTTTATATTTATACATTTGTACAATCTCAATCGGAGAATACTTTGTTGGTAATGTTGAAGGCGTATTAAAAGCCTTCACTTCTTCACCATTTTCATCTAAAAATTGCACCCAGCCATTCATATCCTTAAGCCGTTCAAGACCTTCTTGATTTACAACGGGTACACCGTTTTCGACTTCTACATATTGTGAAAAAATCCGGCTAAAGTTCTCCACATCTTCTACTTCTGTGTCAAAAATGTTATTGGTGGCTTGTAAAATGAGTGTGCTAAATAGAAGAAGTGTATTTACTATAACAACAATTACAACGATTGCTACAACGTAACCTAAAAATCGGTGCGTTAGTTTCCACTTCATTCGCTTCACTCCTTGGCATGTAATTTATAACCAAGCCCTTTAACAGTTAATAACAACGTAGGTTTTGAAGGATCTTCTTCGATTTTCTCTCGCAAACGGCGAATATGTACCATTACAGTATTATCCGAACCAAAGAACTCATCGCCCCACACATGTTCAAGCAACGTTTCCTTGCTCAAAATCTGATTTGAATGATGCATGAAACAGCTCATTAGTCCGATTTCTTTTGCTGTGAGTTCAAGAGCTTGGCCATTCTTCTTCAATTCTGTTTCATTAGCGCTTAGCTCAAAAGGACCAACTTTCAAGCTTTTTTGTTCTACTTTATGTTCTGTGTAGCCAAGACGTCTTAGCTGTGCTTTAACTCGATAAGCTACTTCTTTTGGGCTAAATGGTTTAGTGATATAATCATCTCCACCCATTGCTAAACCTAAAATTTTATCAACTTCCTCATCTTTTGCCGAAATGAATAGAATAGGAATATTTGATATTACACGCAATCTCTTACATAAATCGTAACCTTCTCCATCAGGTAACATAATATCAAGTAAGACAAGTGCAGGATTGTATTGCTGGAACTTCTCCCACCCTTCCGCACACGAGCCCGCTGTTATGACATTTTCTATTCCTTCTTTATGTAAAGATGTCTTTATCAAATTAGACAAATCTTCCTCGTCGTCAATAATTAAAATCCATTGATTAAGATCCATTCTCCTACCTCCAAAACACTTTCTTTGCATACACTATAGTTTACCCCAGAAAGTGTACGGATTGGAGAAAATTTAATGATTAATCATGATACCGTCACATTAATTATTACTGCTAATTTGAAATGAAAATAACCCCCTTCAAAACGAAGGGGGTTATTTTATTCTTAATCCTATTTAAATAAATTAATCGTTGTAATAATGATTGGCATGCCAAGTACATCAATAAGAAAGGCTCCAACAATAGGAACGATTAAGTATGCTTTTCTTGATGGGCCAAAACGCTGTGTAACTGCAGCCATATTTGCCATCGCATTTGGTGTCGCGCCAAGTCCGTGTCCTGTAAAACCTGCCACCATAACTGCTGCATCATAGTCTTTGCCTAGTATGCGGAACAAAATGAAAATACCGAACAGAACGATAAAGACAACTTGTGTAAATACGATTACTAACATCGGTAGTGCAAGATCAGCAATTTCCCATAGTTTTATACTCATAAGAGCCATAGATAAGAAGATTCCAAGTGTCACGTCACTAATCAAATTAATACTCTTCATATCAATTGCTTTAGGATCGAATTTATCCACAATGTTACGGACAATGACTGCCACAAACATAGCGCCTACATAAGTAGGTAGAACAAAACCTGTTGCTGACGAGAACAGTTCGCCTAAATACGTCCCTAAAGCCATACAGAATGTAATAAGTAGTACTTGGATGAAAAAGACATTTGTTGTAATCGGTTTAACATCCTCTTCAACATGCTTTACCTCTACGTCTGTCTCAGTCGGTTTTAAATCATATTTTGAAACTAAATATTTCACAGTTGGACCGCCAACTAATCCACCAGCTACTAGTCCAAAGGTCGCTGCCGCGATTCCAACTGACAATGCTGAATTAATTCCCATGTCTTCAATAGTTTGTCCAAATGCTCCTGCCGCTCCATGACCACCTTCCATGGAAACAGCTCCCATCATTACCCCGATTAATGGATGAATATCGAACAATGAAGCCAAAGAAACACCAATCACGTTTTGTGCTAAAGCCAAGAATCCACAAGCCAACCAATAAATAACAAGCAGCTTTCCACCTAATTTAATCAGTTTAAAGCTTGCACCCAATCCCACTGTTGTAAAAAATGTAAGCATGAATAGACTTTGAAGTGAGGTATCTAAGGTGATTTCCAGTATACCAGTTGATTTTAAAATCGTTGCAAGAATCGCAAACAATAGTCCTCCAATAACTGGCGCAGGAATACAAAATTTTTGCAAAAATCCAACTCTATTTAAAATGGCTGTCCCTAATACTAAAAGTGCTACTGCCAAAAAAATCGTAGTTACTTGATTAAGTTCTAATGTCATCATGGTTCCCCCTTAAAACAGCCATAATGGCTTCATTCGTCAAATATGCACCTAATTTTACTGTTTTACCATTTTCATCTAAAGCAGGATTCACTTCACAAATATCAAAGGAAAGCGTTTTCTTTTTAGATAATATCGTGCGGATAAGTGTGCGGACACCCATTGGAGTTAATCCGAAAGGAGACGGAGCACTTACGCCTGGCGCAAATGCAGCGTTAAGTACGTCTGTACAAAGTGTAAGTATCACATAATCTTGTTTATCTATAAATTCATTTATTTTAGCAATAATTTCTTCCATCTTACCTTCGTGCATATCTTCTTCGTAAACATAGCTAGCACCAAGTTCATCCGCTTTATCAAATAGTTCCTGCGTATTTCCATAACGTTGAACTCCAAGCACGAAATAACGACTATTCTTATCTTCGTCCAATATTTGTTTGAACATTGTCCCTGAAGAAGGCTGAACTTCATACGAGCGTAAATCGAAATGAGCATCAATATTGATGATTCCGAGTGAAGCGTCTTTTCCTATATGCTTGCGAACACCTAAATAATGACCATACAAAGTCTCATGCCCACCGCCTAAAATAATGGGTGTCATTGATTTAGCAAAAATGTCAGAAATAGCATCCCCCAATGCTTTTTGAGCTTCTTCAAGCTCTTCATTTTGACAAATAATATTCCCCACGTCAACTAAACGGCTTCCTTCTTTCAATTTCCAAGGAAGACTTGCTAGGGCTTGTCTAATTGCATTTGGTGCTTGTGCTGCACCTAATCGTCCCTGATTACGTCGAACCCCTTCTTCACATTCAAAGCCGATTATTGCACATGTGTTTTCCAAAGCAGAACTTAATTTATTCAAATGGCATATTTCCACCACTTGATGGTAACGGAAACTACTTCTTCTTTCTGTATGATCTGTTCTTCCAGTCCAAAATTCTGCTGAACTATTCTCTAACAATCCCCTCACCCTTTCTGAACTTTCTGAAATATACTCCGTTTTTTGATTATATAATGGCAGACTTATAATTTCTAATATATAATTCATATAAGTTGATAGTTTAAAGCTATAAATATGAGAGGAAGGTTTCTTTGGATATAAAACAATTACTTTATTTTGTGACAGTTGCCGATCTATTAAGTTACTCTAAAGCCGCACAAAAGCTACATATTTCACAGCCTTCATTGAGCAATGCTATTAAAAATTTTGAAGATGAAGTAGGCTCCCCCTTGCTTGAAAGAAGTACAAGGAAAATTGAACTGACTGATGCGGGTGTAATCTTATATAAGAAGGCTATTCAAATTCTTTCTCAAATGAATATTTTGAAAAGAGAGATGGAAGAAGTGAGGCTTACCGGTAAAGGGGAACTTACTATTGGCATGATTGAGTCAGTGAGGCATTGGATACCAAGAGTGATTCATGAATACCAAAATCAATTTCCTTTAATGAATTTTAAGTTAATAGAAGTACTTAGTGGAAAAGCGGTTAAAGAGTCTTTAAGGAAATATCACACACATTTCATCATTACAAACCAAGCTATTCATGAGGAAGATATTGAATCAATCCCTTTATATGAAGAAAGATTAATCCTTGTTCTGCACAAAGACCACCCCTTGTCTCAGAAGAAATCCATTACTTTAAAAGATTTAGAAAATGAACCTTTCATTATCAGTACGGAAGGATTTCAGACAAGAGAAGATATTTTAAAAGCTTTCAAAATTGAACAAGTATCTCCAAAAATAAAGTTTGAAATCGAGCGATTTGAAACCGCTCTATCATTAGTAAGTGAAAGTCTAGGTATCACCATCATTCCAGAAAATTATTTATATGATCCAATTGATGAATCAATTGTCCAGAAAACGATTGATTCATCAGCATTAGAAAGAACGGTCTATTTAACATTTATGAAAAATCGTTATTTAGTTCCCGCTGTCCAGACATTTTTGGAGGATATTAAACGATATTTTATTTAAAAAACATTTAAAAGGACACCCTCTTAAAATAGAAAGTGTCCTATTCTTACTCAAATTAAGTAATACAATAGACAGACTTCTCTTATAACAATTCACTCGAAAATAAGCTTTACCTTCCCCTATGCATTAATCACACTTCCCACTCCAATTCATACTCTATAAAGAAAAACGCATGGAGGGTTCTTTATGCATCTTCGAGGACGCTTACAGTCTTTGAAAAACAATTTTATCGTTAGAGCAAACAAGATTATCACTGTAAGTTCATTAGGTACAATCGAAAATGGTGGATTACTCATTCATAATGGAAAAATTAAAGACATACTTACTCCTGACTTATTGGAACAAACTCACAATATCGAAACCATTGATTTGAAAGATTATATAATTACTCCATCGTTAATAGATTGCCATACTCACTTATTAGAATTTGCTCCAAGTTCTTTATATCCTATTACTCAAGAAACACACTTCCTTGCCGCCCAATCGATTATTTTACAAACACTATCCAATGGTATTACGGCGATTGGAGAACAATTATGCGGTCATCCACAATGCGAGTTTCGTATTAATGATTATCGAAAGATAGCTAAAGCATTACCTATCGATATTTCATTTGCCACAACAAGTATTACAATTGGCTTTGATCAACCTGTTCATTTCAGTGCCGTTTCAGGCTCTACTTCCATAACAAAAGAACAATTGATAGACCCTCAACTCATTAAGCAACTAGCAATAGAAAACGATTATCCGGGAGAAAATATCTTTCTTAATGCGACACCAGCTAATTTTACAGCTGATACCGTACCAAGAGCGGGTGAAATCGTATATACACAAGAGGAACTTCAGAAAATTGTACACCTTTTTCATGAAAATTATAAAAAAATTGGCGTACATGTCGCTGGTAAAGAAGGTATTGATATGGTTCTAGATGCGGGAGTTGATGTACTACATCATGCTCATGGCATCACTAGCGAACAAATTGCAAAAGCAGCAATGCTTCAAAGAATGATTGTGACAACACCTTTAGGAGGAACACATCTCGTCCCTAATTCTCCTACAGAAATTGCACAATTATTTGAAGCGAATATTATTACAGCAATAGCAACAGATTCCTACTTACCACCTTACCCAAATGTAGACTGGCTTCCATATCAAGATTGTCAATTAAGAGGACCGGAAACTTTAATGGAAATAGCACAACCTTCTATGAAACTTTTACATAATAGAGGTTATTATGAAAATGATTTGTTAGCATTATTGACTTTAAATCCAGCAATCATCCTTGGTAAAGAGCAACAATTTGGTAGCTTGGAACCCGGTAAAGATGCGAATTTCCTCGTTACCTCTGGTGTTCCAGGATTAGAAATAACAGATTCCTCTGATATTCATGCAGTTTACTATAAAGGCAAATTAGTGATAAATAGATTTCTTCACTCGAGGCTGTCCGAAAAGTG
>NZ_JBALMO010000183.1:0-2727 GCF_036963345.1 Bacillus sp. JJ722 | reverse complement strand
CCCACCTGATTTAAATGCAGTTAGTTCTGAGTTATTAATATCATCAATTTCACTTTGATGTTTTTCGGACAAAAAATCATAAGCTCTTGCTTTTATTTCACGGGTTTCTTTAATGGTTATGGTTTGTGCTATACTACTAACTTCATTACTGTTTTTGTAACGATCTATGCCAAATAAAATAAACAAAAAAAGTACAAACAAAGATACACCTATTCTTATTTTCATGTAATTCTCCTTTTTCCTTTTAATTCTTTTTTCCATTAATAATCATTATTCTATTTGTTCATTACAAATGGTTCACAAAAATTAAAAGTTCTACTGCTAAGATATTAGTAATATTAATGATAATTCCAACATGTATAACATTTTTCAATTTTACTTTTATACTTGCATTTGTTTAGGGATACAGACCATAGCGGTTTATACTTTTTGATTATGAAATTGATCCAATATTTCTTATGGAATTATCCGAAGATGTTTGTCTTGTTCTTCCTCAAGGGTCAATAATTTTACCTTATTTTATGTAAATCATTTATTATTGTGTGACATTGGTTAAAATATAATTTGAAATACTCTATGTATCAAAATAGTTAACTATAATAGAGTGTTTGGTTTAACAAGTACTCTTCCATTAAGGCACCAATTACTGAGCAACATCCCACCTTCTCAATTTTTTAAATCCCTCTATAAAATAGTTGAAGACGCTACCCTTTTTAAAATGAGTAACGTCTTATTATTCATTTAATAGTTCAGTATAATTCAGCCACCCATTGGTGGATCAGCTAGTAGAGTTGTGTCACCTAAAAATGTACTTGCTGCAATAATTCCAACTACTAAAACTACGATAAGTGCTACTTTCTTCATTTCCCTCACCTCCTCAAAAGCACTTATGTATTTTTTAAAATTCCTTTTAGTAAATCAAGTCTATTTATTTTGCAAAATCTATACTTGATTTACCTTTATTTATATAGTTCATTTTTCTTCAATAAGAAGTTTTCATTTAGATCCTTTTGGCCCCAAAATACTTCTAATAATTCCAGCGTTTCTTCAATATCTTTAGCAACTTCGTTTCTACCAAATGATTTATAACCATCTATACTTTTCACAAAGAATTGTTTAGAAATATCATAAGAATTGTAAAAATATGATTGTGCAATTATGTAATATGCGTATGAATTAAATGCATTACCTATATTAGCCTCAATTACTTTCATGGCATAAAACCTAGAAGTATCTGCATCATAAAATACCCAGAGGTTAATATTTGATAATACTTCATATAGTTTTACAGAAAATACTCTTTTTAAATACTTTTCTTTTACATTGTTGATTAGAATTTTTATCTCTTCTGATATCTCAAAAACTTGTTTGTGATCTTTTTTTAAATCATAGGCATAACATTTAAGCAATCTTTGCAATATTTCTAATGAAGTAAAATTTTTAGTATTTAAGCCGTTTACTTCATTTAAGAACTTGTCTAAATCTAATTCGTAGGCTTGTATTTGCCATAGATATAATAATGAGTATGCTTCAACCCAAGGTTTGCTTTCAGAATTGGATGTTTGTTTTATTCGTTCAATCAAACTATTCATAGCATCAAATTGTCTATTTACAGATAAGTAGTCCAACATTGTCCTAGCAGACATACTATTTACATCAATATTGGTTGAATAGTCCATCATTATTTCAAACTCATTATCCTCATCTAAAAATTTAACCATTTTAACCAAACCTTCGAAGTCATGAAACTCTTTATTTTCTTCATTTTTAAATTTTGTAATTGAAGAGCTTGCACATCCAATTTCTTTAGCTAGATTGGTTATAAGAGAACTGTCATCAGATGATTTTTTATTAAGTATTCTTTTTAATATACACATAAGATCCCCTCTCTAGTTAAAGTTGTATCAGTCAGTAATTTTACATTTTTTATAAAATTACTGACTTTTCTGATAATTTTATAAATTGTTGTGTTAGGTTAACATTTAATTCATTAATTGGTATAGATATTATAGTTGCACAGCTCCATCTATTTGATAGATCTGCAAATAAATCAAAAAAGCTTAATCTTAACACTTCTATAATACCATTATTTACTAATTATTTCCTATTAGAATCGAAAAAATCTATTAATAGAATGAATATTTAAGCTCAAAATAAAAAACAGCTATATTCTTAGCTGTTTTTGGGAATATCGATTATTCTAGGAGCTTCTATAAACACTTACACTAAATGCAGTACCATCAATAAATTAGTAATAAAAATAGTGAAAAAAAATAAACAAGTTGGCATGTTATCATAAAATAAACATTTTACCTTTTCCATTTTCTATCACCTCAGTCTATTCTATTTTGTCTAACTAAAAAAAAGACTTGAGGTAATATAAAATATTTACAAAAAGACAGCCATGTCGATTAACATTAATTTATCATTTATAAATGTTCCGAATTATTACTAGTAGCAGTGGCGATTTTTCATTGGCATATAAAAACCAGCTCAATAAGCTGGTATCAAAATAAAATAGCTGTAAGCATTTCTCTAACTAGATAATAAATCAATATTCTTATATTTATTTAGAATTGTTTGGCATGTAGCACAATTAATTATATGATCTTCAATATACAATCTTTGTTTCTTTTGGAATTTATCAGCATCTTCTAGTAAGCTTACTATTGCATTAATGAACTCTTCGCAATATTGTTCGAACATATAACACCTCCTTATTAGTAT
>NZ_JBALMO010000182.1:0-3941 GCF_036963345.1 Bacillus sp. JJ722 | reverse complement strand
ATATCTGATAATGAATAGTCGGTATAGGTGATTAAATCTTTAGCTTCTTCTACCTTTGTCCTCTGGATATATTCAATTACGCTAATCCCGGTCTCTTTTTTAAAGAGCGTAGATAAATAATTTGGATGAAGTTCAGTAAGTTGTGCGAGCTTTGATAAAGGAACATCTTCATAGAGATGACTAAAGATGTAATTTTGACAAAGGCTAATTGGCTTAGAGAATTTTTGTTTGTTATTTTTCCGTACCCGGTCAGTAAAATCACAAATCGCATCTTCTAAGAAGTTAAATAAATCTTTACTATTCTTTATTTCTTCAATGTTTTGTATAAATAAATCGCTTAGTGTATAAGCGATTTGCGGATGAAGACCGCCTTCCAAAGCAGCTCTCGTTGCCAAAGTGATCCCTGCAATCGCCAAGTTTTTTTCGCTTCGTAAATGACTCGTTTTAGATAGAATTCCCATAGTATCTTTTCGCATCATTTTTTGATATTGCATCAATTCATCTTTACGACCTTCTTTGACTGCTTGGAAAATTCTTCTCTCGTGTAAAGGATCCTGATGTAAAGGGTTATCTTGACGTCTTTGCAAAATCGTAACATTAGCATTCGTTATTTCAAGGGGTATTTTTACTAATGATTTATTTTGTTGGAGGATAGATGAGATATCTAACTTTTCATTATAAATCATGTAGTAAAAGTGCATGCTCATGTAGATGAATTGTAAGTGGCTTATTATAGGAAGTGACTGATAGTAATGAATAATATCAGTCTCGTTCTTTGAGATATTGTATTCGATAAGAAGTCCTTTTATCATTTCTTTTGTTATTTCAGTGTGAATGGATGGACCTACTATTATTGTACCTTTATATAAATTCTTATCCTTTAAGGAAATCGAAAAATAATTTTCCATGTAATTGGTTGTGACGTGCACAGGAAATTCATGTGGATTATCACAATGGAATAACTGATGCAAAAGATTCTTTTTTGATACATATAGAGAAGTATGTTTGTAATTGGAAGAAAAGTCGAATATAATTTCTCCCTCTTTATCTAAATAAAAAACAGGGACCTTAAATGATTCATACATAAGTTTACAAATGTATTCTAAATCTTTCATACGAAAACAACTCATCGTAAACCTCCTTGCTTCAAAATGTGCACTTACATGAGTGAAATTGTCTGAAAAATGATATTAAAATTATACAAAAATTATTAACAAAGTACCATAATTTCAATTTTAAAGTCATTATAATGTCTATAAGCAATCCAAAAATAAGTAAATACATTTGGAGGTTAACAATGAAAAGAGATATTAAAGCAATTATTACACAAATGACACTGGTGGAAAAAGCAAGTATTTGTTCTGGATTGGATTTCTGGAATCTAAAGGGGATTGAACGACTAGGAATCCCATCAATTATGGTGACGGATGGCCCGCATGGACTTCGTAAGCAAAAAGGAGGGGCTGACCATTTAGGTATTAATGACAGTGTTCCAGCGACTTGTTTCCCTTCTGCAGCGGGAATGGCTAGCTCTTGGAATAAAGAACTAATTGGAAAAGTAGGAGTTGCTTTAGGGGAAGAATGCCAAGCGGAAAATGTAGCTGTTCTGCTCGGACCTGGAGCAAATATCAAACGTTCACCACTTTGTGGAAGAAACTTTGAATATTTCTCTGAAGATCCCTATCTATCATCTGAAATGGCCACAAATCATATTAAAGGCGTGCAAAGCCAGGGGGTAGGAACATCTCTAAAACATTTTGCTGCCAACAATCAGGAGCACCGTCGAATGTCTTCGGACTCCATTATCGATGAGAGAACATTAAGAGAAATTTATTTAGCTAGTTTTGAAGATGCTGTTAAAAAGTCTCAGCCGTGGACAGTGATGTGTTCGTATAATAAGGTGAATGGTGAATACGCTTCGGAAAACAAATACTTGTTGAATGATATTTTAAAAGATGAGTGGGGTTTTGATGGCTTTGTTGTTTCTGACTGGGGTGCAGTGAATGAACGTGATAAGAGTTTGAACGCAGGACTCGAACTTGAAATGCCCTCTAGCTTTGGTAACGGTGATCGAAAAATTATTGAAGCATTAAAGAATGGAAAGCTTTCTGAAGAAAAGCTAGACAAGGCAGTGGAGAGAATTTTACGCATTATCTTTATGGCAGTAGATCATAAGAAAGAAAAGACTAGTTATGACAAGGATGCACACCATCAACTTGCTAGGGAAGCAGCGAGAGAAGGCATGGTTTTGTTGAAAAATAATGACCGAATTCTTCCGTTGAAAAAAGAAGGTACGATTGCCGTCATTGGAGAACTTGCGAAGAAGCCAAGATACCAAGGTGGAGGTAGCTCACATGTAAATCCGACAAAGCTTGAGAATATTTTCGAAGAAATTGAAAATACGGTTGGGGAAAATGCGAAAGTTTTATATTCTCAAGGTTACACGCTTGATAATGATGAATTGATAGCTTCGCTTATAGAAGACGCGAAGAAGGTAGCCACTCAATCAGATAAAGTAATCATTTTGGCAGGACTTCCTGACCGATATGAGTCAGAAGGCTACGATCGCAACCATTTGCGTATTCCGGAAAATCACCGTCAATTAATTGAAGCTGTAGCTGAAGTAAATCCAAACATTGTCGTTGTTTTAAGCAATGGTGCACCAATCGAGATGCCATGGCTTAATAGTGTAAAAGGCTTACTAGAAGCATACTTAGGAGGACAAGCTCTTGGGGGAGCTATCGCTGATTTAGTGTTTGGTGAGGCAAATCCAAGTGGAAAATTAGCTGAAACATTTCCGAAACAATTAAGTGATAATCCATCATTTTTAAACTTCCCTGGCGAAGGTGATAAGGTGGAGTATAAGGAAGGCATTTTTGTCGGATACAGATATTATGACACTAAAAATATTGAACCGTTATACCCGTTTGGCTACGGACTAAGCTATACAAATTTTGAGTATAGCAATCTTGCAGTGAATAAAAAAGATATTAAAGATTTCGAAAATGTTACGGTTACTGTCAATATTAAAAATACCGGCGAAATCGCAGGCAAAGAAATAGTTCAGCTATATGTGAGAGATGAAGAAACGAGTGTCATAAGACCTGAAAAAGAGCTGAAAGGGTTTGAAAAAGTATACTTGCAACCGGGAGAAGAAAAAAGTGTAACCTTTACTTTAAATAAACGTTCCTTTGCTTACTATAATGTCGAATTACAAGATTGGCATGTTGAAACAGGTAAATTTGAAATTTTAATCGGAAAATCTTCGAAAGAAATTGTTTTGAAGGAAAACATCTTCGTTCAATCTACAGTTTCCATTAGAAAGCCAGTTCACCGAAATACGTTACTAGGTGATTTACTGGCAGATCAAGAACGTGCACTATTAATCCAAGAGTTGTTTGCTAAAAACAGCCCATTCTCTAATATCCAACAAGATGAAGTCGATACATCAGAAATGATGGAGGCAATGATGAAATATTTGCCGCTTCGTGCTATGGTGAACTTTAGCATGGGTAACTTTAGTGAGGAAATGCTTGAGGAAATGATTAAACAATTAAATGAATTATAAGAAACTAACTACGGATTTACCAGTGGTTGTATATATACGAAAAAAAGGCTGTCATTTTGGCAGCCTTATTTCTATACTTACGAGTGGGGAAAGATCGTTCCAAAATGGTGATACTTGTTGTTGTCTTTCTGGTAGCTGTCATTTATGATAACAAAATATAGAATATTTAATTTATATAACCATCAAA
This sequence comes from Bacillus sp. JJ722, assembly GCF_036963345.1. Lineage (NCBI taxonomy): Bacteria > Bacillati > Bacillota > Bacilli > Caryophanales > Bacillaceae > Bacillus > Bacillus sp. JJ722. The sequence goes on along the minus strand of NZ_JBALMO010000182.1, from coordinate 186 downwards.
ATTCTCTTCTGTAAATAAAACCCTTGAATATTCTCTCTTTTTAGTTAAATATTATTTACTATACAATAAAAAGGAAATATTTTCTAATCTCATGTTGGAGCGAGGATGAAGAGTTTTGCAAACACAAATGGTAACAAATGAAAGAATTAAGTCGATTGATATTATTCGTGGTCTTGCAATTATGGG
>NZ_JBALMO010000181.1:0-32200 GCF_036963345.1 Bacillus sp. JJ722 | reverse complement strand
TATCTCAGTCGGAGGGCTCCAATCCATATGGAGCAAAACGGGCGCTTCCGCTTTTCTTATAATTTCTATCCTATTTATTATTCTACCGAAACTTTTTGACTGTTACCACTACTACCAATTAAATGAAATAATCGTTTATTTTCTGTATTTCAAATAGTTCCTTAACAAATAAAATGACTGATATCTAATTATTTATGTATAAATAAACTAATCATTCTCGAAAAGATTGTCGTTTTCTTACAATAAGTACATTCCTAAAATTGAAGTTGTCTACTCACTCTTGTATACTAAATAAAGATACTAAATGAAGTGAAATTTTAGTTTTTTCTGACAAAGTATCATTCCAAAACAGTAGGGGGTATTTCTAGATGAAATGGAAAAATGCTTTAGTAGGGGCTGCAATTGGATTTGTATGTGGTTATGCTACAAAATGTGCCATTGAAAAATGCACACAACCATCTCCTGACTCTATATTAGCTCGTGTAAAAGAAACCGTTAGTCGCGAAGGTAAAATTACAGGCTCATGGATTCTTATGAAGCCAGAAACATATGCAAAAAACGGCTTACATTATGACATTTTCAAAGGTGGTCTAACTCAGGTTACCAACGATGGACAAAAGCACTATGAATTCATTGCTGATGCGACAACAGGAACTGTGCTTGATCTAATCGAACAAACAGTATAATTGAAGAAAACCTATGCTATTAGATTTTTTTCAAACAATCATAATGCTCTCCAATTAGCACGGTGTAAAAGTAAAACACTCTATTTGAGGAGCATTTTAATATGGCTTAAACACGGAAAAACGAAAGGCCTATCCACGATTGAATATCGAGAATAGGCCATAGCTTGATTTTTATTTCATTGTTTACTAAACAGCATGATGTACAATACTAATCAACTAACCTATCAATTATACTAATAAATCTAATAACTCATTTATAGTATCAATTTTATAAGTAGCTAAATGATGTTGTTTAGCATCACCCATTGCTGCCACCTTCATACCTGCTTGAATAGCTGCTTCAACACCAACAACCGCATCTTCTACAACTAAACATTCATGAGGGTCAAATCCTAGTTGTTTACCTGCTTTTAAGAATACTTCTGGATGTGGTTTACTTTTCTCAATTTGATTACCATCAACAATTGCCGTAAATTGCTCTGTTAAACCAACTTGTTGTAGGATAAGCGGTGCATTTTTACTAGATGAACCAATCGCTAACTTTATACCTTTTTCCGCTAACAGTGGTAAAGTTTTCTCAACACTAGGTAATAAATCTGCTTTCGTTAGTTGCTGAAGTGATTGACGATATATTTCATTTTTTTCAGAAGCTAAATTTTCTTTCTCTTCGATTGAATAATCCGAATGACTTTGTTGAAGAATTAATTCCAAGCTTTCCATTCTGCTTACGCCGCGCAATTCATTATTTTTCTTTTCATCAAAAGGAATGTGTAATTGGTCAGCCATCTTCTTCCAAGCTAAATAATGATAGTGGTCTGTTGATACTAGCACACCATCCAAATCAAAAATGACAGCTTTTATCATGCTTTTAATCCCCTTTCTACTACTCCCGTAAGTACAAGGTCCTCACCTAAAAGTGATAGAGTTAGAGATTCTCCAGCAAGCAATTCTATTTTCACAGCACCTTTCGATACAGTTACTTCCATTAATCGTTCACGATAATTTATTTTAAATGCATAGCTGTTCCAGCCTACTGGCAAAAATGGATCAAAAGATAATTTTTCTTCAAATGTTCTCATGCCGGCAAAACCTTGGACAATTGAAATCCAACTACCTGCCATCGATGTAATATGCAGACCATCTTCCGTATCATTATTATAATTATCTAAATCTAGTCGAGCAGTTCGCTTATATAATTCCACAGCTTTTTCTTGTTTACCAATTTCTGCTGCGAGTACAGCATGGATAGCTGGTGATAAGCTTGATTCATGTACAGTTAATGGCTCATAAAATTCAAAATTACTTTGTTTTGCTTCAAAGTCAAATTCATTACCAAAGAAGTAGATTCCTTGTAATACATCTGCTTGTTTTATGAAGCAAGAACGTAGAATTTTGTCCCAAGACCAGTTTTGGTTTATTGGTGTATCCTCTGGCTTTAATGTATCCGTTGAGCGCAATTCTTTATCAAGAAAAGTATCATGTTGTACAAATATTTGCCATTTTTCGTCGAATGGGAAATACATTCTTGCACAAATATCTTGCCATTTTGCCAACTCTTTATCAGACACGCCTAGCTCTAGCTTTTTCTTTTCTGTCAGTTGCTCAAGTGTATATCGTAAAGTCCAAACTGCTAAATAATTTGTATACCAGTTATTATTAACGTTATTCTCATATTCATTTGGACCTGTTACTCCGTGAATCATATATTTATTCAGACGCTCTGAGATATGAACACGATCTGCCCAGAACCGACTAATTTCAACTAATACCTCTTGACCATATTCCTCTAGATAAGCAACATCACCTGTGTAGTTTACATAATTATAAATAGCATAAGCAATTGCACCATTACGATGAATTTCCTCAAAAGTAATTTCCCATTCGTTATGACATTCCACACCTGTAAAAGTTACCATTGGATAAAGTGCACCATCTAATCCTATTTTTCGTGCATTGATTTTTGCTCCGTCCAACTGGTCATAGCGGTACTTTAATAAATTACGTGATACTTCTTTATCGGCTAAAGCTAAATACATCGGTAAAGCAAATGCTTCTGTATCCCAATAAGTCGCTCCACCATATTTCTCACCTGTAAAACCTTTAGGTCCAATATTTAAACGTGCATCTTCTCCATAATATGTAGCGAACAATTGAAAGATATTAAAGCGAATACCTTGTTGCGCTTCATCATCACCTTCAATTAATACATCTGCTTTTTCCCAACGTCTCGCCCATGCATCAACATGCTGTTGGTAAAGATCTTCATAAGATTGTTTCGCTACAATATTTAAAACATCTTTTGCCTTTTCGGTAAGAACAGACTCATCAAAATCACGAGAAGTCGTAATTGCAACACGTTTCTCAATCACAGTTGCTTCATTGACATCCAACTGAATTTCAAATGTATTTTCAGCATATAAAGATGAAGAAGTACTTGTTTCCGTAGTCGTACCTGAAACATGGTTAATCATCTCCGCTGCTACCGTAAAACGAGGTGTGCCAAAATCATTCGGAATCGTTTTCGTAACAATACCGCCTGTTCTTCCTTCTGCTCTTTGCTCTTTCTCTAACCAAAACATTTCATCATAATTGGCATCTTCATTTTTTACATTTCCATCTAAAAATGACTTAAAGACAATTTGTGCTGTTTTAGTTAAAGGTTTTACTTCATAACGAATAGCAGCTAACTCTGGTGTAACTATACTTAAAAAGCGTTCTACCTTTACTCTAAATAATTGTTCATTTTTATTTACTGTAAATTCACGCTTCAAAACACCTGTTTTCATATCAAGTTCCATATAAAAATCCGTTACTTCATCTTGATATAAATCGAGCTTATCACCATTAATTAATACTTCAATTCCAATAAAGTTAAGGGCATTAATTACTTTTCCAAAATAATCAGGATAGCCATTTTTCCACCAGCCAACACGTGTTTTATCTGGATACCAAACGCCAGCAATATACGTTCCTTGGTGAGTATCTCCTGAATAGCCTTCTTCAAAATTTCCGCGCATCCCCATATATCCATTACCAAGAGATGTTAAGCTTTCTTGCAGTCTTTTATCATCCTTTTCAAGCTTGCTTGTTTTTAGCTTCCAAGGATCTATTTCAAATATACGGTGATTCATTATTTAATCTCTCCTTCAACATTCAATATCTGTAATGCTTGCTCATGGTTAAAGCGTGTTTTGAAAAAGGCAAAGGCTATCATTAATACCATTCCAAGAGATTGCACAGCCATAATGATGGTAACATCAAAATAGATAATACCTGTGATCATAGCTAAAATAGTCGGCAATCCAAGAGCATTTACAGTTAAATTAATAGCTTCCTTAAAAGAAGCTATTGTGGAAAATGTGCTGCGCTTTGTTGCCCATAACATCAAGGAGGCAAACAAAGTAAGCATTAAGGTACTTCCCACTAAAATCGATCCTGTCATTAAGATCATTGTAATGAAAAGAAATGCTTTGTTTTGAATGTACCACTGTGAACTAATCCAGTCTGATAGATCCACTGGTGTTTCAATATTTTTCAAATCTGTATTATTTGTATATTTCACTTTAAATGCATAACCTTGTTCATCTCTTAATTCCATTTCTGTTTTACCCATGATAATCGCATTTTCATCTTTTGGAATTTCTGTTCCATTTAGAATGATTGCAGCAGCACCATCTTTCGAATCGATGACAACATCGCCATTACCACCACTTAATACACCATCATTTAAAGAATATGCTTGGAGTTGATCAACTAGTTGTTGATTTACTAATTCCATCATATCTGGCATCACTTTTGTTAACTGGAAGGAATCAGCTTTCGCAAAATATAAAGATACAGGCAAAATTAAACATGCATTAAGAAAAATAAAGATAAACAATATTTTTCCCCAGCTCAACATCGTTCGTCCCACAAAAATACGAACTGGTGAAAAAATCAGACTAAAATAATTCAGTGGGAAAGTCATTTTTTTCATTACAATCACTTCGCTTTTTAAAAAATTAACCTTTTATAAGGTAGAAATACTCTAATTAGCCTTTTGTTCCACCTTGTGTTAAACCTGATACAAAGTTTTTTTGCAGGAAGAAGAATAATAAACAAATTGGTAAGGCAGCTAAAATTGCTCCTGCAGCAAATAGAGCTACTTTTTCTTGTTGCGGGTTTGAGATAAATTGTTGTAAACCTACAGCAATCGTTAAACTTTCTGGTGAACGCAATAAGAATTTCGCAAGCATGAAGTCACCAAAAGGTCCCATAAAAGCCCAAAGTGCTTGAACAGCAATCATCGGCTTAACAAGCGGTAGAATGATTTGGGCAAAGATTCGGAAGTGACCTGCTCCATCTAACTTTGCGGATTCATCTAAATCACGCGGAATTGTGTCAAAATAGCCTTTCATTAACCATGTATTCATCGGTATACCACCGCCGATATAAATAAGGGTTAAGAACCAATACTGATCAAGTGCTCCTAATAGCATCGCTAACACATAAAATGCTGTTAAAGCTGCCATCGTTGGAATCATTTGTACAATTAAGAAAAACATAAGAATTTGCTTACGACCTGGAAAACGATAACGACTATAAATATAGCCTGCTAATGTGACAACAATTACTTGAATAACCATTGTTGATACAGCGATAATAAGCGTGTTTTTATACCAATCTAAATACAACGTATCATTGAATAAGCGAACGAAATTATCCAGAACCCACTCTGTGCCAAAATCTAACTTAAAGGACACGATATTTCCGGGCTTAAACGCTGAAGATGCGGTGATTAAAATCGGGTATATGATAACAGCCGCCATTATAAGTAAGAACGCATATGTCAAAAATTTCTGGAGACCATTGGAAAAACGTTGGCTTTTTATCAAGTTTTTCATGTTACATCATCTCCTCGTTTCCAAATGAATTAGTTTTCTTAAATGCAATGAGAGACACACCGATGACAATTACTGAAATAATTAATGTTACAGCTGCAGCAATCGCATATTGTGGTGATGTTCCTGTCGTTAATTTATAAATCCACGATATGAGAATGTCTGTTGAACCTGCTCCTGAACCGACACTTCCTGGTCCACCACTATTGAATAAGTAAATAACCGAAAAGTTATTAAAGTTAAACGTATATTGCGTAATAAACACCGGTGCCGTAACGAATAGGATCATCGGCATTGTAATCTTAAAGAAGCGTTGAATAGCATTAGCACCATCAATTTTAGCCGCTTCATATAACTCACCTGGAATGGATTGCAATACACCCGTTACCATTACATAAATATATGGGAAGCCTAACCATCCTTGAATCATAATTAAAGCTGTTTTTGTCCAAAATGGATCTGTCTTCCAAGCAATCGGATCAATATCCACTAATGGTAGCATATTAATCAGAGGTAAAATCTGCGTATTAATTGCACCTAAACTATCATTAAACATGTTTGAGAAACTCATGATTGTAATAAATCCAGGAATTGCCCAAGGCAATAAGAAAATAACACCGAATAAACGTTTACCTTTAATAAATTTCTGATTTGCAACAATTGCTAGGAATACACCTAAGGAAATTTGCAATGTAGTTGCACAAATTGTCCAAATTAATGTCCAACTAAATACACTCATGAAAGTTTCACGATAAGAGCTAAGAAGGAAAATATTTAAGAAGTTTTTAAATCCAACCCAATCTAACAACTTAGCAGGGGGAATGTGATAGAAATCATAATTTGTTAAAGCCATTAATAGCGTTACGACAACAGGAAAGATAATAACAAATAACATTAACACGTAAGCTGGTAATGTTAATAAATAGGGAAATCCTGCATCTACTGTATTCTTTAAAATGTCTTTTACACTCGTATTGACCTTTTCCCCGATTTGCCATTTAGTGGCAACTCGTTTCGCATCAAAAAGATTTAGACAATAAAATCCAATAAAAATGATTAAAATAATTAGTTGTAAAACACCTTCTACTAATAAAAAGAGAGAGTTATCTTGGATCGGTACACTTCCAAGCGTAATTAATCCTATTAAAGCATTCCAACCAAACAAACTAAGTTCAACGATGAACAATGCTGTCACTGCTAAAAATATGATTCCTTTGAATAACTGCTTATTATAGATCTGACCTAGACCAGGTATTATTGAAAGCAGCATCGCTTTTCGAGGATTCACTGATTGTATCTGCTCCTTATTCATTGTTCCGCTCCTCTACATGTCATTTTCTCCTACTAATAAGAGATAAGGCCAAACAGTTTATTAAAAAACTGTCTGGCGCTTTTCATTGTTAGTTGTTATATTTTTGTTCAATGTTTTCATTAATTGTTTTAACAGCTGCTTCTGCTGCTTGTTTTGGTGTTTTCTTACCAGAAATTGCATCTGCCATTAAAGTTGCACCCGCTGTCCAAATTTCGCCCATTTCAGGAATATTTGGCATTGGTTGCGCTACCTCGTAAGTTTCAATAACCGCTTTTGCTAATTCATCATTAGTAGCTATAACTTTTTCTTGTGCAGCTTTATTCATTGGAATTTCATTTACATGTTCATAAAATTTATAGCTATTCTCTTCATTTGTTACATAATCAATCCACTTTTGAGCAAGCTCTGGTTGTTGAGAGTATGCACTTGCAACCCATGCTTTACCTCCAGAAAATGGTGTATACTCTTTTCCGTTAGGTAATGTAGGTAGTTTTGCTACACCATAATTTACTTTTGCTTCTTTGTAGTTTGTTGCTGCCCATGGTCCGCTAATTATAGAAGCTGCTTTACCTTCAATGAACATTTGATTGATTAAATCTTTTGCACTTTTCGCATCTTTCATACCTTGTGGCCAAATATCGTTGTACCATTTTGTTGCGTATTCTAAGCCTTCAACGGCACCTTTATTATTTAAACCAACATCTTTTGGATCTGTTCCATCTTTACCAAATGTGTATGCTCCATACCCAGCTAACTCACCGTATAAGATATAGAAATCATTCCAATCAGCTAAGAACGCAGTTGATTTACCTGGTTCGTTAGCGAAACTAAAACGAGGATCTTTTGCTAAAGCTTCTGCTTCTTGCATCGTTGCCGGAGCTTTATCTACTAAGTCTTTGTTATAAAATTGAACAAGTGTTTCTACAGTGAATGGTGTTCCGAATCTTTTACCATCAATTGTTACAGTTTGCTTAGCTTTTTCATCTAGTTTATTATTTTCATTATCTTTTGTTTCTAACAAATGACCTTGCTGTCCAAGTGATCCTACTCGGTCATAGGCAGACATCAAAACATCTGGAGCATTTCCTCCTGGACCATCTAAAGGAAGTGCTTCTAACTGATCAAACATCGGTTTCTCAACGACTTTTACCTTAACATCATTATCTTTTTCAAACTGACCTTTTATCTCGTCAATAAACGGTTTATAGGTTTCTTCAACCGATACTGTTAATGTATTGCCTTTACTACTGCTTTCTTTCTCTTTGCTTGAATCACTACCACAAGCTACTAGGCTCATAATAATTGCAAATAGCATAACTGCTAAACCAAATTTCTTCATGTACTTCATTATCTTTTCCTCCTTGGGTGAAAAACTATGTAGCACTAATCTTATGTTGATACATACCTTACTTAACTATTTTTCTAAAATAATAAATCTAAGTTAACTTATAGTTGTATTATGAACCAACATCGAAAGCGTTTACAATACTATTTTCTGTGTTACCGGTAACAACTTTTTTCAATGATTTCACTAATTAATTACCGATTCCCTCTAAAAATAGGATATAAAATGGCTCAAAAAAACATTATTTACAAATAATTAGCATAATTCTCCCCCAAAAAATAAAAAGACTTACACTAAAACACTTGTGTAAGCCCTTTTTATACTATTTTTCTTTTTCATGTAGCGCTCATGTTACACGTAACATGAGTATCAAGCTATTCTGTAATTCCAATGGTCGATTCTCTTATTTTAAGCTTCGGTTTAAAGAGAATAGAGTTCTGTTCTCTACCATTATCATTAACCTTTTGAAGTAGCATTCGTGCACATGCTTCACCCATTTCTATAACTGGTGATTGTACTGTCGTAATTTTAGGCGAAGAAATACGATCTAGAAATACACCATCAAATCCAGTAATAGCTATATCTTCCCCAAACTTCCTACCTAATGATACGGCAGCACGAATAACGCCAATAGCAATGCGATCTGATGCACATACAATGGCTATTTTACCTGAATGCTTTTGTAAAAGCTCCTTTGCTTTTTGTTCTGCTACGCCAGAACCATTTTTCATAAGATAAACCTGTTCTTCTAGTTTCTTTTCTCTAATGACATCTTGATAACCTTTTAATCGAGATTTCATAAAAGGTTCATTTATTAAATCAATACCAAAAAATAAAATTTGTTGGAAACCTATTTCATATACATGATTTGTTGCTAATTCCATACCTAATCTGTTATCAACGTCAATACAGTCGTAATTATATTCATTCTCACCATAAAGAATAACAGGCTTATCGATTTTCCCTAATACCGATTTGAAATCTTCATTTCTCACCCCAGTGGCGATTAGACCATCATAGACCCCAATATTTTGTGATTTACGTGTAACCAGCTGCAAAGAATATGAATGCCTGTCCAATTCTCTACTAATTCCCGTTAATAAATTCATATAATAAGGTTCTGTTGTATCTATTTCTTCTAAAATGAGAAATTTGATAACTTGTGTTCGATTTTGAACAAGTGCGCGTGCAGCATAGTTAGGGACATAATCTAATTCCTCCATCGCTGCATATACAAGTTGCTTTAATTCATCTGAAACCTGATTAGGGTGATTAATGACACGTGAAACTGTCATCTTAGATACATTTGCTTTCTTCGCAACGTCTACCAAGGTTGCCATTCTTTTCTCCTTCTCCTTCTTTGTGTTTATTCTATGTTCACTATGTGACGAGATTAAAAAGTTTTATATATTTTAATATTAACATAAACAATCATGAATTATTTATCCTATAACACATTGAAAAACTTTTTGATAGAAAAATAAATAAAGCTTACCTCAAATGTTAATATATTCAAGGTAAGCTCTATTCTGTATTTATTAATTATGTGACCGTCTCATTTGTTCCAACACATAGAAAAACGCACTGATTGTTCTGCGAAGAATAAGTATCTAAAATCCATTTCACAAAACCAAAAGCTGGAAATTTTTAAAGACTTTATCCTTCTTGTATAACTAGATAACCAAATGCTGGAATCGTTTGTGATGCCGATAAAGTTACTTTTTCACCAGAGATTAAATCAACATATGAATGGTTTTCAAAAAGGGCAGTATCTATTCTTTGTTCCGTATCACTGTTATTAATTACGAACCATACATTTCCTTCCTCAGCATCCTTACGATACATCAATAAAGATTCTGACTCCGTATCAACCCATTTAAATGTTTGTGATCTTAATGCTGGAACTGTTTTTCGCAATTCAATTAATCGACGAATAAAACTTGTAAATTCTTTATTTGCATCTAATGCATCCCAAGGCATTGCTTTACGGCAGCCGGGATCATCTAAACCATTAAGCCCGATTTCCCCACCATAATAAATAGAAGGTGAACCTGTATAACTAAATAAAAGTAAATACGCTAGTCTTACTTTATCAAGATCATCCTTACAACGTGTCACAATACGAGCCGTATCATGACTATCTAATAAAGCAAAAGTTACTTCGTTCATATTTTTCGGATAGCGAACAAGCGCTTCTGATAAAGCATATTTATATTCTTCAGCTGAAATTTTTTGATAACAAATAAAATCGATAATAGCTGATCCAACAGGATAATCCATAACCGCATCAAACTGATCACCTTGAAGCCATGGCATTGAATCATGCCAAATTTCACCTAAAATATATACATCCGATTTAATTGCACGCACTTCGCGTCGGAAGTCACGCCAAAATACATGGTCCACTTCATTAGCCACATCTAAACGCCAACCATCAATATCAAATTCTCTCACCCAATAACGAGCAACCTCTAATAAATACTCACGGCACTCTGGATTTTCTGTATTAAACTTAGGCATAGGATTACAATAACCAAACTTCTCATAGTTACCCTTTTCAAATGAAACAGGGAACTCAGGAAGATAGAACCAATCTTTATAAATCGATTTCTCTTGGTTTTCCAATACATCCTGGAAGAACTTCGACTGATAACCAGCGTGATTAAATACCGCATCAAGCATTACACGAATGCCTCTTTTATGTGCTTCCTCAACAAGTTTTTTAAACGTTTCTTTATCTCCAAACTGTGGATCAATCTCCATATAGTCAATCGTATCGTATTTATGATTGCTAGAAGCATGGAATATTGGACAGAAGTACAGTCCTGTTATACCTAGATCTTGTAAATAATCTAATTTGTCTATTACACCGTACAAATCGCCACCCATGAAATTTTCTGGAGTTGGCTCGCTTCCCCACGGTACTGCATTTTCTGGGGTAATTGCGTCATTACCATTAGCAAATCTCTCAGGGAAAATTTGATACCATACTGTATCTTTAACCCAATTAGGTACATTCCCAATATCTATGTTATTCATATATGGCATACAGAAGAAATTATTCACTTCTTGTAGTGCTGCCTCTTCATTTTCTGGATTTAAAGTTACGATGCGCTTCTCACCAAATATTATTTTCTCATCTTGATCTTCAATAATAAAAGCATAGCGAAAACGTTTTGTATCATTCATAAAAGAAGCGATCCAATATTCATATAACTCAGTCTCTGCTTCTTTTTTCATTGGAATCGTTGTTCCACCTATCCAATCTTTTGCGCCTTCAGCATTTAAGTTGCCGCCAATGCCAGTTGCCCAATCGTACGGATCTCCAATGCGTAATGATACTTTTTGAGCTTCATTTTTTGCTAGACGTACGCGAACATGTAGCGTATCTTTATCATAGCCATAGCAAAAATTATTTTTCCCACGATGGTAAATAGCTGTTTTAGTAATCATTGTTCAAACACTCCTTATTATTGACTATTAAGTATCATACATATCTTCTTCTACCCATCCATTTAGCACTTCCGCTTGTAAACGCTTACTGCGAATTGTGGATGAATGATTTAATATATTAAAAAACTATTATCATTGTTATTAGTATATTGCTTTTTCTTTCTTTATTCTTTCAAAAATATGCGATAAAATATAATAAAATTGCTATTTTGAAAGAAGGTGTATCCTAATGAACGAATTTGATCGTTATAAAGAGAAAATAATTCACGGTAATCATTTACTTCCGTTTCAATTCTATATTGCCTCAGAACCAGCTCGTTTACATAAAAAATATTGGCATTGGCATGCAGAATTTGAAATTTTTTTGCTTACAAAAGGAAACATTACCTATCAAATTAACAATGAAAATTTCACATTAACAAAAGGAGATATCATCATCATTCCTCCTAAACGGTTACACTGTATTAAAGAAATTCATACTGATTTTATTTCCTATCATTCACTTGTTTTTTCTGTTCAAGCATTATCTTTAATGTACGGGGATGCTGTTCAACAAAATTATATTAATCCTTTGACAGAGGACTTTGTACAATTCACAACACTCATTGATACTAACCATTCAGCTCATAAAAAACTGGTTAGACATTTAGATCAATTACTAGTCCATTACATTCATCGAGATACAGGGTTTGAATTAATGTTAAAAGGTGAACTTTACCTTTTACTCGGCACACTTTTTCAAAACGATATTATTCATGTGAAAAAATGGCCCAACCATGATAAAAAAAATCAATCCATTCGACAAATTACCACCTTTATTCAAAATTCATTTCATCAAAAGATGACTGTGGATGAATTAGCTCAATCATCAGGTTATAGCATGTATCATTTTATTCGTTTATTTAAAGCCTACACAGGCTTTTCACCAAATCAGTATTTAAATAATATTCGTTTAAACCATGCTATGTATTTACTATCTTCCACTCAAGAAAATATCACATCTATATCGCTTCAATCAGGATTTGAATCACCTGCATATTTCACTAAGCAATTTAAAGAGCGATTTGGACAAACCCCTTCTAACTGTCGTAAAAGTTTGCAAAACCAAAACACTAGCTTACGTTCAGGCAAAAGTAAACGGCCTACCTCCAATTAAATATTGGAAATAGGCCGTTATTCTTTCTTAATCCTTGCTATGTGCAACATTGTTTCATTTGTTTACTTTTATTATACTTGCTCTTGACTACGTTCCAAGCTATAAACAATCTCTTTTCCATCACGACTAAATTTAACAGCTCGGTACAAAGAATCATGATAAAACGTATAGATTGCATCTCGTTTCAGACCGTAATCCATCCAAGCTTGCTTTTGATACACAGAATTCATAGGATAATCATCATATGCCATAACCCAAAGCACATTTGCATGAGCATGCGTCGCCATAATATCACCCATATGAATAAGTACTTCATCATTTTGTTCCATAATAATGATTGCGTGCCCATCACTATGCCCGCCCGTATGTACAATCTTGATGGAATCTGTTATAGCCAATTCATCCTCAAATGTGACAACTCGTTCCTGAATCGGCTCCCAATTTTCTTTCCAATATGTATTTTCCGAGCGAATATTGGGCTTTCTCATTTCATTCCACTCTGTACAAGTTGTTATGATTTTTGCATTCGAAAACACTGACTGTAATTCGTCGTTTTCTAGTTTTGTTAAACCGCTTGCATGATCGAAATGCAAATGAGTCATTAATATTGTATCAATATCATTAACGCTTAAACCAAGCTTTGCTAATGATTCATCAATTTCTGTCTCAGCTTCTACACCGTAATTTCTTTTTTGTTTATCTGAAAGCTTTCCTTTACCGATACCTGATTCTATTAATATATTTCTGCCTTCTGTCTGTACTAAAATAGGGTCGGTAGCCAACTTAATTTGATTTTTGTCGTTAGAAGGATACTTCTTTGACCATAGCGGCTTTGGCACGACACCAAACATTGCTCCACCATCTAAATTTGTAATGCCACCCTTTAACCATGTTAAAGTTATATTACCAAATTGTAATTGATCCATCTAATCCCTCCTCACTTACACATTCTATCAGAATATTAGTTTAATTCAAAAGGTAATTATCTCTTACAATTGTTATTCTTTAAAACTAGAAAACTCTTTACTTCTCAAAAGATTTTTTTGAATCTTACCTATTGAGGTTCTCGGAAAATCATCAATAAAGCGAAATTCCTGAGGCACTTTAAAGTTGGATAAATGCGCTCGACAATATGCGCTTAGTTCTTCTTGAGATGTATTCGTATTCTCTTGCAATATAATATAAGCGATTACAGCTTCTTCCCTTAAATGATCCGGTTCGCTGATAACAGCACATTCTTGCACAGCTGGATGATTACTTAACACATTTTCTACCTCAATAGATGAAATATTCTCTCCTGCTCGTTTAATCATATCTTTATTGCGGTCTACAAACCAAATAAAGCCTTCATCATTACAATATCCATTATCTCCAGTATAAAGCCATCCATCTTTAATTGTTTCAGCGGTAGCTTCCGCATTCTTGAAATAGCCTTTCATTAAAGAAGGACTTTTAACAATAATTTGTCCAACTTCTCCTACAGGAACATCTTCATGATTTTCATCTATTATTCTTACTTCCATTCCTAATCCCGCTTTTCCAATTGGAAGAATACCTGTTTGAGGGTCTACAGGCATGTCTTCATCCAATGGCGTTACAATATTAGTTGTAATCGTTTCAGTCATACCATACCATTGAAATAAATGAATACCAAATCTCTGTTGAAAACTGTCAATATCATTTTTCGTAACAAATAATCCGTATCCTGCTTGGCGCAATGAATGTTGTGTTTCATCTGGGTGTGGGGGTGAACTATTTAATATTTTAATAATCGTCGCTACAAGACTACTAACTGTAGGCTTATATCGTTTTACACTATCCCAAAAAGTACTGGAACTAAATTTATTAAGTAAAACGATTGTGCCACCAACTACAAGCATCGCCATGCTTGTATAGTATTGGGAGTTCGCATGGAAGAGAGGTAAAAATATTAGATAACGATCTTCTGGAGTTAATCTTTGATAGAGTACGGAAGAATGACCTGCAAATAAATAATTCTCATGTGTGATTAATACACCTTTTGGTTTAGCTGTTGTGCCGGAAGTATACATAATGCATGCAACATCATCAGCTGAAACTTGCATTTTCACATTAGAGTCATTTAACTTTTGCTTTTTTTCTTCCCATTCAAGTGAAGATGGTTGAATGAACAATAGAGGATATTTCGAAGTGATTTCTAGATGTGTGTCATTTACTAACCTTTTTTCATATATAAGACCTTTACTCTCAGAATGCTCAAGAAAATAATCTAATTCAGGTGCAGTGGATGCCGTATTGATTGGTAAAAGAATAGCTCCTATCGCCCCACAAGCAAACCATACCTCATAAAAGAGTGGGGAGTTCGAGAGAAAGACAGCTACTGTATCCTTTTTTTTAATGCCTTGATTAGTCAACCATTGGGCACATTTATTAATCCGCTTTAACATATTAGAATAGCTAATTTCTTCATTTTCATATATCAAAAAATGTTTATTATTATATCTTTCTACTTGCTGTATCAGTTTTGTATAAATCGTTAAATTACCTTGTGTTAGCATGAATGTTAGCTCCCTTCTTTGTTCAAATTCACTTTCAATGTTTACAAAAATAAGATTAATGATAGATAATAAAGACTATAGTCTATGAAATTAATTTCGCAAACTATACTCCTTTTGTCAATGTATTTTTAGAAATTTTAGAAAAGGTGATTTTATGGGTATTAGGAAAACTAGAGCATTAAAAACGAAAGAAAGAATTCTAAAAGTAGCTATGGCATTGTTTAACGAAAGAGGATTTAGTAATGTTACAGTTGATGAGATTGTAGAGAAATCTTCTACGTCTAAAGGAGCTTTTTATAATCATTTTAAAAGTAAACACGATATCTTTTTAGAGAAGTTTAAAGAAATAGATAGCTTTTATGTAAAAGAATTACTACCCAAAATAGAACAAGTTGATTCAATTGAAAATTCACTAAAACTCTTCCTTTTCATGCAAATGGAATACATCGAAAATGAAATAGGTTGGGATGTTACACGCACTCTCTATGAACAAGAATTAAATGTTGAAAGAGAAAGCTTCTTCTTGAATCCAGATCGTCCACTCTATCAAATTCTTTCTTGTATTTTTCAAAAAGGACAAGAGGAAAATGTATTCCGACAAGACTTTACTGTTGATGAAATGGTAACCATTATCACTAGAGTAATGAGAGGGATACTATATGATTGGAGTATTAACAAGGGAAATTATTCTTTAAAAGTTGAACAAGAAAACCTATTTGCAGTTGTAATCAAAGGATTGATGAAATAAACGTAAGGCTTATCAACTCATTTTTATAAACCTCTAATGTGCAGCTCGTTTCTCCTAGCTGCACATACTTTTTCTCCATAGCAAATACTCTTTAGAACGATAATCCCCAGTTATATTTTCTCAAAAAGCAAAAATACACTAAAATAGCCATTGACAAACTATTTTTAATATTTATAAAATTAGACTACAGTCTATGAAAAAGTTAACGCTTACATTTATTAAAAAAACAAATGAATAGAAAGGAGAATAGCCCTTACAAAATCGTGTCGTAGTCATTTTTTAGAATTTATCTTTAAGGAACATACAGTCTAATACAATAGTTTACAGCTATTTCAACCCCTTTTGAACTCTGCTCATATTCCACCTCTTGTTAAACTTTCATGGCTTAATACGAAAGCTATCTAGAAACAGTAACAATAATTGAAGTGAACGAATTAAATACCATAACTCTTTGCATTAGTAAAAGGAAGGTATCGCTATCATTTTACAACATACTAACAATAGAAATATTAACATTCATATTTATTATGCAATCTAAATTCGAATTTGGAGGAGCCATTTATGAATCAATCAATAAAAGCTATTGAAAAGAGTACCATTAATAAAACGATGAAACGTATTCTTCCTTTTATTTTAATTCTTTATACTATTGCCTATTTAGATCGAGTAAACCTAGGTTTTGCTGCTCTACAAATGAATGCTGAATTAGCTTTAACCGCAGAAGTATTTGGGCTACTCTCAGGTATTTTCTTTGTCGGTTATTTCTTTTTTGAAGTTCCCAGTAATATGATTATGCATAAAGTTGGAGCTCGTGTTTGGATTGCACGAATTATGATTTCTTGGGGTATTATCGTAGTATTAACCGGTTTTGTACAATCAGCTACTCATTTATATATTTTACGATTCTTATTAGGGGTGGCAGAAGCAGGTTTTTTCCCAGGTATTATTCTTTATTTAACGTATTGGTTTAGAAAGCGTGAGCGTGGTCGTGCAACAGCTATCTTACTATTAGCCTTACCAATAGGAGGATTATTTGGTGCTCCACTATCAACTTGGATTATTGATAATATTTCTTGGTTTAACATGTCGGGATGGAGATGGATGTTTATTCTAGAAGGTTTACCGGCTATCTTATTAGGAATTATAGTTATTTTCTACTTAACAAATAAACCTTCTAATGCAAAATGGTTAGAAAAAGAAGAAATAGAATGGCTTGAAGATGAATTAGCCATCGAACAACAACTAAGTGCAAAAATCAATAAAGTTTCAAAGCTAGAAATGCTCAAAGATTTAAAGGTATGGAAACTTTCACTCTTCTACTTTGCAGGTTATACAGGAGTTTATGGCTTATCCTTTTGGATTCCAACCATCATTAAATCATTATCAGAGACATCAACAACCAATTTAGAAATCGGATGGTTAGCTATGATTCCATCGTTGGTAGGTATACCTGCCATATTGTTTGTAGGCTGGAATTCAGATCGGACGAATAAGCAAAAAGCACATTTAATTATTTGTCTACTTATCGCTATTGCTGGATTTATTGGATGTAGTTTATCGGAAGGCGTCTTTATGATGGTGCTTATGTTAACAATTACTTCCGCCGGATTATATGGATTTACTGGTTGTTTCTTTGCCTATTTAACTTTCTTCTTCACAGAATCTACAGCACCCGTTGGAATTGCACTTGTTAATTCATTTGCGGCTTTAGGTGGTTTCGTTGGACCAATGATTCTTGGACTAGTACCGTTTACGCAAGGTATGTTTGTTTTAGCTACATTACTTTTCATTGGCTTAATTGCGTTATTAAGATTAAAGCTAGACAAGAAGTCTGACACAATCCCAGAACTTAATGAAGCATCAAATATTCAAAATTAACATTAGAATCAATATTAATAAGGATAAGAAAGCAGATTCATGCTTTTCTTATCCTTTTTTGGTCCACATAATCCAAACACTGAATACCCTCTCATTACTTATCCAACAATATCAGAATTAAAAGATGTTTTGTCTTATTTCTGATGGGTAAACATATAATAGAATATTTCTTACTTATATGGACAATAAATCAGTTCAAGTTATGTAAAGGAGTGAGAAAAATGAATGCTGTCGAAAAAAGAAACTCTACCAAACACGATTCAACAGGAACTATAATAGGATCAATCATTTTTTTAATACTAGCTATTCTTGGATTAGGTGGAACGATTATGAGTGCATCACGTGTATATAACTTATACATGGATGGAAACGTAGAGTGGCAAATTATTTGGTCATTCTTCGGAATATTTATGCTAGCTTGGTTTATTTATTTCACATATGAATTATATCAACTTGTTAAATACAAAATTCTAAAGACTACAGCAAAGTGAGTTTGCCTTTGGGCTAAGTAAGATAGATGAAACTTCAATTCAGATGTATATTCAAGTCGTTCTATTAGAGCGGCTTTTTTATATGTTCATTTTAACCTCATTCATAATTGTTTGTATCAAATTAAGCGCAGGCTCTGAAAGTACCTCTTCCTTTCTTGTGCATATTGAAATAGGATTTTTCAATTCAATTCCCTCTACATGAACTTTCGCAACGTCACCACGGGCAATATATTCTTTCACTTCAAGAGATGAAACGTATGCCATTCCGTATCCTTCTATAACAGCTCTAATTGTTTCATTTAAGCCATTCATTTGTAAGCCAACAGTCGGTTGATTCACGTTATTTATTTTGCATAATGATAATAGTTTTTCTCTTGAAGAACTGCCCTCTTCTCGAAAAACAAATGGCTCACGCACAATCTCTGCTAATGTTACCTTTTTTGAAGCTAACTTATGATCTTTATACACCACAAACCACATTTCATCCTCGAACAATTCCTTACTGCTAATAAATGGATGAACATCCTTTCTCCCACCGATGAATGCGATCTCTGCTTCATAATTGATTATTTGATCAATCGCTTTACTCGAATTAGTTGTCGTTAATTCTATTCCAACTTCAGGGTATCTTTGTTTATACCTTGCTAGCCATTTTGGTAATAGAAAATTTGCTGGAAGATATGTTGCAACAATGCGCAGCTTTCCAATGAGTCCATTCTTATATTGTTCAATAAATGCTTCTATTTCTGCTTCTAGAGAAAACAATCTTCTCGTTTGTTTAGCAAGTTGTATGCCTGCTTCTGCTAGTAAAATTCCTCTACCTTTTGGTGCTAATAAAATTAAACCTAATTCTTGTTCTAATTTTTTTATTTGTGCTGTTACAGCGGGTTGACTTAAATTAAGTTCCTCTGCGGCACGAGTAACATTTCTTTTTTCAGCGACTATATGAAATAGTCTCAATGCATGAAGATTCATCTTTCACCTCGGTATTCATAAATATAAGTTATCAATACTAAAGAAATATATATTAGATTTATTAATAATTCTCCCTTATTCTAAAATTACAAAAAATCATTCGCAATTAAATTTTTAATGGAGAGGTGAAAGGATCAAGATGGGATCCCAGATAATGATGAAATATGTCTGTATGGATTGTGGTAAAGAACTGCCTTCGAACGAGTTTCACTATTACTGTACATGTGGTGGATTAATTGATATCGTGCATGATTTTCGTCGATATGATGCCGATTGTTTGAAACGTTTATTTCATGAACGTCTTTCTGAACGCATGACCCCTTATGCAAGTGGGGTATGGAGGTACAAAGAGTTAATCTATCCTGAGTTACCCGATGACTATATTGTAACAAAATTTGAAGGGAATACAGGTTTATACACTTCTGAATTACTACAAAACTATACCGGGCTTAAACAAGTTCTTGTAAAGGCACAAAGCGAGAACCCTAGTGGTTCATTCAAGGATAATGGTATGACTGTTGCCGTTTCTCATGGTAAATCATTAGGACATAAGCTGTTTACTTGCACTTCAACTGGAAATACTTCATCTTCTTTAGCGATGTATGCGTCAATTGCTAATGTAAATTCCTGCGTTTTCGTTCCAGATAAAGATATATCAATCAATAAAGTCTTACAGACATTAGCTTATGGTGCAAAAGTTTTTAGTTTTGACGGGACTTATGATGACGGCATTCAATTTCTAGAGAAATATAGCAATGATCTCGGATTGTACGTATGTAATTCAATCAATCCATTTAGAATTGAAGGACAGAAAAGTATAATTTATGAAATAGCACAGTATTTAAACTGGCAATTACCTGAATGGATAATCGTACCTGGAGGGGCATTAAGTAATGCGACAGCTTTAGGTAAAGGATTACAGGATTTATTTACGCTAGGTTTTATAAATAAAATGCCAAAGGTTGCAATTGTTCAAGCAGAGGGTGCCAGTCCATTTCATAAAATGTTGCTTCAAGAAAAGAATGAACTTAAGCCTGAGCCTTTTCCAAATACTAGAGCTTCTGCATTGAACATTGGTAATCCACCAAGTTGGAAAAAAGCACTTCGCACCATCATTCAAACAGAAGGAATAACAATTTCAGTAACGGATGAGGAAATTCTTAACGCCAAAGCGATTATCGATAAAAGTGGTATTGGTTGTGAACCTGCTTCGGCAGCAACAATTGCGGGACTCCGTCATTTAGTCTCCCAGAAGTTAATTGATAAAGAAGAATCTGTATTATGTATTCTAACAGGAAATATTCTAAAGGATACAGATGTATTAAAGCATTATCACTTTGGAGAACATGCCAATGCATCATTTAAAAATACAATCCAACGATCCGAATTAACAATAAACAGCATTAGGAAGTGTACAAATAGGTTAGTTTAAAATAGTAAAAAACATCTCCCTATCCACAACGATTTGATGGATGAGAAGATGTTTTTTATTAATAAGACTGTCAATTAAGACAGCTTCTTATAACGTTTTTTCATTCATTGACTAATGTGTATCGCTCATTTAACTTTTCTTGATGTGCCTGAAAAATATCATCAAGCTTTATATCATATTTGTTAGCAATTACAATAATGTTACCGAGTACGTCCCCTAGCTCTTCAATAACTTCTTGTTTTTTCTCATTATATGTACCATCCATTTCATCTGGTCGATCTCTTCCGATTTCTAAAGCTCTAATAGCTCTAGCTACTTCGCCCGTTTCTTCAGCTAAGAATCCAATACGAATGAAGATGTCTAGATTCGACCATCCTCTTGACTCATAGTACTCTTTTACCCAAAGTTGAAATTCATTTACATCCATAATAAATCTCCTTTGCTCTCATTATTTAGAAAGTTCCATAGATAATCATACACTATAATACTTATCGTGAAATGAAAGGATGGATACAGAAAGCAATACAAAAAAGGGGCTGTCTGAAAAGTGATTTTCAATCACTTTTCGGACACCCCTTAAAGTTTCACTCTACTTCATTAACTGTTCTAAATGATCAAAGAAATTAGGATAAGAAACAGCTACCGCTTCTGCATCCTCTAAAATCACTTCTCCTTGTGCGATTGTTGCAGCAATTGCAAGCATCATGCCAATGCGGTGATCCCCATAACTATTAACCGTTCCTCCTGAAAGTGGTGTTTTACCTTTAATGATCATGCCATCTTCAGTTGCAGTAATATCTGCTCCTAGTTTAGTTAGCTCTGAAACAACTGTATCGATACGATTTGTTT
The DNA here is from genome assembly GCF_036963345.1 of Bacillus sp. JJ722. Lineage (NCBI taxonomy): Bacteria > Bacillati > Bacillota > Bacilli > Caryophanales > Bacillaceae > Bacillus > Bacillus sp. JJ722. The sequence continues at coordinate 10,458 of NZ_JBALMO010000181.1, read as the reverse complement.
CTTTCACTTTTAACTCTTTAGCATCAGAAATAATGGTTGTTCCTTCTGCTTGTGTAGCCATTAATGCGATAATCGGTATTTCATCGATTAAACGCGGTATGATATCTCCATTAATTTCAGTCCCCTTTAAATTCGAGGTACCAATTTCGATATCACCAAATGGTTCTGAAGAATGATTTTCATTAATTATGATAAAGTCCGCACCCATCGCTCGTAACACATCAATGATACCTGACCTTGTTTCATTTAAGCCGACATTTTTCAACAGTATACGGCTATTTGGTACAATGGCACCGGCCGTTAAGAAGAACGCTGCCGATGAAATATCTCCTGGAACTGTTAAATCCGTACCGGTAAGTTTTTGATTACCTTCAATTGTTATCGTTCGGTCATTCGTATTAACCTGCACACCGAACATTTGAAGCATTGTTTCGGTATGATTTCTTGTTTTCGCAGGTTCAATTACTGTCGTTTCACCTTCAGCTTGCAATCCTGCAAGTAGAATAGATGACTTCACTTGCGCACTTGCTACTGGTAATTCATACGTAATTCCTTTAAGTTTCCCTCCTCGAACACTAAGAGGTGTATATTTCCCCTGCTCTCTACCTTCAATATTCGCCCCCATTTGACGTAATGGTTCAACGACTCGAGTCATCGGTCTTTTCGCAATTGAAGCATCACCAGCTAGAACTGAATGATAAGGTAAACCAGATAATATACCTGTCATTAAGCGAATGGTAGTACCACTGTTTCCTACATCAAGTAGTTCTTGTGCTTCTTGTAATCCGTGTACCCCTTTGCCTTCAACGGTCACATTTGTTCCATCTTGCTGTATAGCTACACCAAGTTTTTGAAAACATGAAATAGTACTTAAACAATCTTCTCCCGCTAAGAAATTTCGAATGGTTGTTGTTCCCTCAGCAATCGAACCAAACATGATTGCCCGATGCGAAATAGATTTATCTCCTGGAATTTCAATTGTGCCTTGTAAAGATGTTACATTTGTGATCATTCTCCTATTTGTCATACCCGATTCCTCTCTCTTCTTCTACATAATATATACGCCATAATTTGTTTGCTTCATAATACATTCTTCCGCTTTCTTACGATCTTCTTCACATTGGAACGAAATCACTAACACACCGTATATTTCTTCTCTCGTTTCTATAATTCTAATATTAATGATACTAATTCTTTCCTCAGCTAAGTATCCTGTAATTTCTGAGATAATACCCGGATAATCCGGAATATCTACGTACAAATCATAGAAAGAAGGAATAGCTCCTTGTGAACGGTTTGGAAGTTCATCTCGGAATGCTTTAGCACTAGCGAAGAATTCATATATATGATCACTATCACTCTTCTTAATATAATCTTTTACCTTCACCATCTGTTCAACCCAATCATCCATTAAGGACAATAACACGTCGCGATTATGAATTAAAATGTCGCGCCACATTTCAGGGTTGCTTGATGCAATTCTGGTAATGTCTCGAAATCCACCAGCAGCTAATCTAGTTACAAGATTATGTTCCAACTCTGAATCCTGAGCACTATGAACAAGGCTTGCCGCAATGATATGAGGAAAATGACTGATTACTCCTGTTAACTGATCATGAACTGTAGGCGCTAGTACGATGAATTTCGCTTTCGTACCTCTTAGCCACATTTTTAATTCAGCAACTTTTCTTTCCTCTATCTCTGATGTGGGAGTTAAAATATAAAACGCATTTTCGAATAACAGAGCTTTAGCTGCTGCCGGACCACTTTTATGAGAACCCGCCATTGGATGCCCTCCAATAAAGGTGATCCCTTTCTCAGTAAGACTCGAAGCAATCTCAGTGATTTTTGTTTTCGTACTACCTAAATCAGTCACAATTACATTCGACTTTAAAGAATAACTAGCTAATATAGGTAAAAGCTCTTCCGTTTGTTTAACCGGCGTTCCTATAATTATTAAATCAGCTTGCTCAGCACACTCCTTCATCGATGTACATATCTCATCTATTAAGCCGAGTGACTTGGAAAGCTGTAAACCACTTTCATTAATATCATACCCCGTAACAGTAACATCTTTAAACGTACTCTTTATAGCTAAAGCAACTGATCCACCAATTAGGCCAAGACCAATTACAAACACATTCCCTCGCAAATCTGCTCTCCCCTTTGACGTTTAACTTTTAACTTCTGAATTTCGTGTCGCTAAATAAGTACGTATTTCAGCTATAATATTTGCATTTTGCTCTTCAGTACCTATTGTCACTCGAATAAAGGTTGGGAAGCCTAGTGCTTTACCGCTTCGAATAATAAATCCTTTACTCATTAAATAGTGAAACACTTCATCACTGTCTTCATTAACATCTATTAAGATAAAATTCCCTTGTGAAGGATAATAAAATAGTCCTTCTTCTTTACAAAAGTCATAGTATTGCTGCATTCCTTCACGGTTCTTCTCTCTACAGTCTTTCACAAACGCTTGATCTTCAAGTGCTGCAACTGCAATTAATTGTGCTAATGTGTTTACATTAAAAGGTTCTCTAAGTGGCTCAAGCTTTGTTGTAACTTCTTTTGAAGCAATACCATAACCTACTCGGAAACTAGCTAAACCATATATCTTTGAAAAAGTATGAAGAATGACAAGATTCGAATATTTATTTAATAGCGCTGTACTATTTGGATAATCATCAGCTACAACATATTCAGAATAGGCTTCATCCAGCACTACTAATACACCTTGAGGTACTTGATCTAAGAATTTTATTAATTCTTGTTCTGTAATGTAGATACCTGTCGGATTATTCGGAGTACATACCCAAACAACTGACGTATTCTCATCTATCGCTGCTATCATAGCATCTAAATCATGTTTACCATCCTTTAATGGTACTTCTCTAATTTCAGCCTTTTCTACAATCGCATTATGCTTGTATTGAGAGAAAGTAGGTGTTGCCATTACAGTATTTACACCTGGCTCTAATAACGCTCTTGCAATCATTGCAATAATTTCATCCGATCCATTCCCAAGAATGACCTGTTCTTTAGGAAGTCCAATATGTTTTGTTAAAGCTCCTTTTAACAGATTTGCACTTCCATCAGGATATAGAGCATAATTTGATGATGAAGTAAGTAAAGCTTCCTTAGCATGTAAAGAATATCCATATGGGTTTTCATTACTTGCTAATTTTGTAACTTGCTCTAATCCATATGTTTTTTTAACCTCTTCAATTGTTCTTCCCGGTGTATAAGCTTTTAAGTTAAGAATATTGTTTTTCCATTTCATGGTCATTCTTCCCCCTCTATCTTTTTATCAAATTAAAGCACGAAAACTATGTTCGTTGTAACACCTTTTGAAATGAATTCGTGCATAATGTCTAAAAAGGCATTCTATCATTTATGTGTACTAAAAAATAAACGAAAACACCCATTTTCGGGTGTCATTTATTCGTTAAATCTGGACGTAAAACTACCGCTTTACGAAGATACACATGTTCAATTTCGGTTTGTGCTTTATCTGTATTCCAATGCAACATGATTCGAATGCATTTTTCTAACGAGTTGGTTACAGGAATCTCACGTACGCACATTACCGGAACATATCGCCAACCTTCTACTCGCCTTAACGCTTTTGCCGGAAATGTCGCGGTTAATTCTTCCGTCATCGATATAATACAAGAGCATACATCTTCAGGTTGAATCGCGTTACTTTCAATCATTTCCACTAGCATTTCTTCCGTACTTGCTACTATTTCCTGCTCATCATTTTGATTGACAGTCGTTGCTCCGCGTACTCCTCTTAACATTCTCTTCCCTCCTTATTACTGAAGATAACTTATTCAATAATGTGCATTCTTATACAAAATACTTTTTCAAGCAATTCAAGACTTCATCATCATTTAATTGAATAGTTGTTGGTTCTCCAATCTTATTTAATACAACAAACTTAATTTCCGAACTCGTTGTTTTCTTATCTTTTTTCATGCTACGTAATAAATCATCATGATCTAATGGCGGTAATACAGTAGAATAACCCAATTTCTTTACCCAAGTTATGAAGTTTTCAATATCAAAATCAAGACCCGCTTTTTCCATACTCATTTTCAAAGCAAAAATCATTCCAATTAAGACCGCTTCACCATGGGTTGTTTTTCCATATCCAAAATTCGCTTCGATACTATGACCCAATGTATGTCCGAAATTTAAATATTCACGAACACCAAGCTCTCTTTCATCTTGTTTAACAATTGCAGCTTTAATACCAATACCTTTTGTAATAACTTGAGCAAGAACATCTCCCGATAACTCTTGCAAACTTTGAATATTAGAATGCATCCAGTTAAAGAAATTCTCGTCTTGTATTAACCCATGTTTAATCGCTTCTGAAAATCCTGAACGAAGCTCTTTCTCTGGTAACGACTGCAATAAGCTCCAATCATAGAAAACCGCTTCTGGTTGATGAAAAGCACCAACCATATTTTTCCCTAGCGGATGATTGATCGCTACTTTACCACCAACAGCGCTATCATGTGCTAATAGAGTGGTCGGAATTCCAATAAAACGAATTCCTCTCATGAACGTAGCTGCAACGAATCCTGCTAAATCCCCTACAGCGCCACCACCTAAAGCTAAGATAATAGATTTACGATTCACATTACCCTCTAACCCATCTCGGTGACATTGCTCAAATACAGAAAATGTTTTTGCACTTTCACCACTTGGGACAACGCTGACCACAATGTCTTTAAAATGTGGAGCAAGAATATCTTGCAGTTTAGCAAGATATAATGGCGCCACTGTTGCATCTGAAATAATCCAAATTTTCGATAATGGTTGAAGTTTTGTCTTAATAAACTCAGGTAAATCTTTCAATATTTCGCTACCGATTACAACCGGATATGTTTTAGATGATGTTTCAATCGTTAGCTGATTCATTCTTAAAACTCCTTTAATTGTTGTCGATATTGCTCGATGTAATTAGCTAATCCTGAGAATGTATCACTTGGGAATTGATCCACAATTGCTGCTGCAAGCTCCCATGCTATAACCGCTTCAGCTACAACTGCTGCTGCTGGAACAGCACAAGCATCTGAACGTTCAATGCTTGCTGTGAATTCTTCTTTCGTATTGATATCTACACTTCTTAAAGGTTTATATAATGTTGGAATTGGCTTCATTACGCCTCTAACAACAATCGGCATACCAGATGTCATGCCACCTTCAAATCCACCTAATCTATTTGAGAGACGGTAGTAGCCTCTTTCCTTACTCCATGCAATTTCATCATGGACTTCACTACCAAATCGATCTGCAACTTCAAAGCCCATCCCAATCTCTACACCTTTGAAAGCATTAATGCTTACGATTGCAGCAGCTAATTTGGCATCTAATTTGCGATCATAATGCACATAGCTTCCAACACCAGCTGGCATGCCTTCGACAATTACTTCGACAATACCTCCAATTGAATCTCCGTTTGCTTTCGCTTGGTCGATAGCGTCCATCATTTGTTGTCCTGTTTCTGCATCTAAGCAACGTACAGGAGACTCTTCTGTAATTTGTTGTAATTGCTCGATACTATCATAAGCGACGTTCTTCGCTTCCACTCCACCAATTTTCACAACGTGAGAGCCAACTTTAATGCCTAGCTTCGATAGTAATTGTTTCGCTACCGCTCCTGCCGCAACGCGTACTGTTGTTTCACGAGCTGACGATCGTTCTAATATATTACGTAAGTCACGATGCCCATACTTTAAACCGCCATTTAGGTCAGCATGCCCTGGACGAGGTCTTGATACTGTACGAGCAATCGTTTCAGCTTCCTCATCTGAAATAGGTTCAATACCCATGATTTTTGTCCAATGTTTCCAATCATTATTTTCAACAACTAAACAAACAGGAGAACCAAGGGTTTTCCCATGACGTACTCCTCCTGTGATGTTAACTGTATCCTTTTCAATTACCATTCTTCTTCCACGACCATGACCTTTTTGACGGCGAGCTAGATCTGCATTTATATCTTCAGTAGAAAGTGGTAATCCTGCTGGCAAGCCTTCGATAATAGTTGTCAACTGCGGTCCGTGTGATTCACCTGATGTTAAATAACGCAATGAATTCATCCCCTTTTTAGCGCTGTAAAGCTTTTATGTAATACAATATAACACAAACTAAGTTTGCTGTAACAAAAAATGCATTAAAAAATTATTTATTTTACTTTTTTCGATAAAAAAATGTATCTTCTGTTTCTAGATTATACTGTGCCGCACTGAATATTTGCTCCGTACTACCTACAAAAAATACACCATCTGACTTCAAAGCATCACTAAACTTTACATACAACATATCTTTCGCTTCTTCTGTAAAATAAATTAACACATTCCTACATACAATAAGGTCAAAATTACTTTCAAAAGCATCAGCTAATAGATTATGCTTTTTAAACGTAACAGCTTGATTAATCTCATTGGTAACTTTATAGTAGTCACCATTTTTCTCAAAATACTTTCTCTTCATTTCAGTCGGAAGCTCATTAAGAGACCTTTCATGATATAAACCCATTTTAGCTCGTGCTAGAACATCTTCGTCTAAATCAGTAGCTAAAATTGAAACCTTAGAAAGTGGCATATGCTTCGCAATAACCATTGCTAATGTATAAGGCTCCTCACCAGTTGAGCATGCTGCACTCCAAACTTTCAAACGGTCTGTTTTCTGAACTAAGCGTGGTAATATTTTCTGGTCAAGTACATCCCAGCGTTTTCCGTTTCGATAAAATTCTGAAACATTAATTGTCATACGATCAAGGAATTCATTCAATCCATTTGAATCATTTGCAATGTATTGGAAATAATCACCGAAGTTCCTATATCCTTTCTTCTCATAAAGCGATGTTAACCTGCGCTTCATTTGTGCTTCCTTGTATAATTGTAAATCAATTCCTGTTAACTTCTTTATTCTGCTGATAAAATCTTGATAATCATTAATCATCAAAAACCCTACTCTCCTAACCATCCAATTGAAAATATCTTTTTAATATAACGATAAGATACAAATAAGTTTTATTTTTTAAAATTTTCTTTTAATTTATATAACAGTATAGTTACTCACTCTATCATAATATATCTAAATCAATTTTTGCATATGTATTAGTGGATTTTTTGGACATTATTATGAGAAAAACCATCACCAATCCAGTTAAATCGTATTGCATAAAAAAGCATCCCTATGTTAATTAAATATAAACTACTAGTGCAAACTCGAAAAAAGAATCATGCTATTAGAAGCTATGTCTGTAAGATGCAAGTTTGGAATAAGTGCAAGATCCTATTATTCAAAGAAAGAGGCTACCAAAAAGCTCAACTTTTTGGTAGCCTCCTTTCGTTATGATTAATAAATCCACTCGTTCATTAATTTAGAATAATTTACTAACTCTTCCTCTTTGAAGAATAAGCCAATTTCGCGCACTGCGCTTTCTGGTGAGTCAGATCCATGAATGATGTTCTTTCCAACAGTAGCTGCAAAGTCACCTCTTATTGTGCCTGGTGCAGAATCTTTTGGATTAGTTGCCCCCATCATTGTACGTGCTGTAGCGATTACATTTTCACCTTGCCATACCATTGCAAATACTGGACCAGATGTAATGAATTCTACTAGTTCACCAAAGAAAGGACGCTCCTTGTGCTCACCGTAATGTTGCTCTGCTAATTCAGTAGGAATTTGCATTAATTTAGCGCCTACTAATTGAAAGCCTTTCTTCTCAAAACGTGCAACTATTTCCCCTATTAATTGACGTTGAACTCCATCAGGTTTAACCATTAAAAAAGTTTTCTCCATGTTGAATCCACTCCTTATACGTATGAGTTTTTAGAAAATACAAAACAATCCACAAATGATAGTAACATTGTTTTACATTTTTCGCAACTCAGAAGCAGAATCTCGTTAAAACTTTCGTTTTCCTATATATTTCGCAATATCGTTCAGATTTTTTCGAGCTTTAATACTCGGTAAACCTTCTAATTCTTTAAACGCTTTCTGCAAGTATTGATCACTCATCTTAATAGACTGCTCAATTGCTCCAGATTTTTTAATTGAATCTATAATGCTAGCCATAGCATTATCATCAATTTCTTCATATACCGTCTCAATTTGTTTTCGTAAATCCGCATCACGCATGGCAATGAGAGCAGGTAAAGTAATGTTTCCTTGCTTTAAATCACCACCAGCTGGCTTTCCTAATGTTTTCTCTGTAGCAGTAAAATCCAAGATATCATCAATAATCTGATACGACATACCTACATAATAGCCAAATCGAAACAGCTTCTTGTGAATATTTTCATCAGCACCTGCTGCAATAGCTCCTAATTGACAGCTGGTAGCAATTAGTAAGGCAGTCTTCCGTTTTATTCGTCTAAAATATGTTCTTAAATTTTGGTTAAATAAGTACTTATCACGGATTTGCTCAATTTCACCCAAACATAATTCAACCATCATTTTAGACAATAATTGGTGCGCTTCCGGTTTTTTTACCGTTGTAATCAATTCTAACGCCTGTGCAAAAATATAATCACCAGTATACATGGCCACTCGATTGTTCCATTTAGATTGAATCGTAGGTGCACCTCTTCGCGTCAATGCTTCATCAATAACATCATCATGAACAAGTGAAGCCATATGAATTAATTCTAAAGAAGCAGCTACTTTCTTTATTACATCGATATCATAATCCCCAAATTTAGCAGCTAACAACACAAATACTGGGCGTATACGTTTTCCTCCTGCTTGTAGCAAATGCAAACAAGCCTCTTGTAGAAGGGGATCTTCCGCTTGAATGCTTACTTCTAGCTCTTTTTCTATTGTTTGTAAATCACCGTTTAAAAAAGAAGACAACATTTTAAATTTCATACATTCCACCCAGCTCTATTTTCATCAAAGTACATCATTATTTTGCTTTATAACCGTAGTGAGTAGCAGCTACTCCACCCGTATGGGCTTTAAAAGTCACTTTTTCAAAACCTGCTTTTCCAAACATTGCAGCTAATTCTTTCATACCCGGAAAGTCTGAAGCTGATTCTTGAAGCCACGAATATTCATCATAACTTTTCGCAAACATTTTCCCAAACAAAGGCATGATATGTTTAAAGTAAAAATAATACCCTTGTTTAAAGCCTATCATCGTTGGTTGCGATGTTTCCAAACAAACAGCCAATCCTCCTGGCTTTAGAACACGATGCATTTCTCTTAGCACTGTTAGATAGTCAGGAACATTTCTAAGGCCAAAGCCAATTGTTACATAATCAAATGTGTTGTCTTTAAATGGTAGCTCCATTGCATTACCATGTATTAAATCAACATTTTTCAACTGTAATTCTTGGACTTTCTCTTCTCCAACACTTAACATATTTTTACTAAAGTCTAAACCCGTTACATGCCCTTCCGTTCCAACAGCGTTAGCCATCGCAATTGTCCAATCAGCTGTTCCACAACATACATCTAAAGCCTTTGATCCTCTCTGCACATTCATTGTTTTCATTGTATTATTGCGCCATTTTACATGCTGCTGAAAACTAATTACTGAGTTCATTTTATCGTAATTTTGTGATATTTTTTCAAAAACCTTGTGCACTTTTTCTTCTTTTGTTTGTTGCATAATTTTACCCTTCCTCCGCCAATGAGTTTACTTTCCACTCATCTTCCAAAAGTGTTGTTTTAAATAACGACAATGTACTTGCTTTTATCGGTGAAAGCACATTTAATTCTTTAATACAAGCTTGATAAATCTGATTGATATGTTTATCTACAACAGAAACTAATGAAGATTTTTCCGTTTGCGTAAGTTGCGCTTCTTCTTTAGCAAACAAAATTTGAGCGAACATCTCATAAACATAGGATGAACGATTAGATTTAAAAGTTACTCTTTCTTTTTGCAGACGATTTAAAAGTAAATATTGCTCTATAAACCGTTTATTTGTCTTAAGGCTAAAACAATCTGCCACCTTCACAATAAGCGAAGATTCAATAACTTGAATCGTTTGTAACAAGGCTTGTTCATCAGTAAAATCATGTTGAAGATATATAATTTTTTGTTGATTAATATCTTTCGTACCTTCTGCTAAAGAACGAATTAATTCAATATTTTCTAATTGCGACAAAATATAATAATACAAACCACTATAATAATCTCCAGCTAATACAGTCAATTGGCGATTCTTTAATATTTCAGGCTTACCTTTAGCCGGAGACGTAGACACATTATCATGAGTATCTAAAGCCGTTTGAATAAGCATTGTTGCCGTTATATATTGATCTCTTTCTTCATCCGATATATCCAGCTCTTGAAACAACAATATAAGCAAAAACAATTTTTTCTCTTCAATCATTGGCTCAGAAAGAAAACGTCGAAGATAAGGATGAAATGCTTTAGTAATGATATGGTTATGTAATTGTTTACTATAATCGTAAATATTGTTC
>NZ_JBALMO010000180.1:0-2614 GCF_036963345.1 Bacillus sp. JJ722 | reverse complement strand
GTTATACAATACAGTAGAAATCAACGCACTGTATTATAACAACAAGAAGACAACAAAGGAGATGATGGTTTAGGCCGAATACTACATTAAACTAACTGAAAATTTAAAATAATATAAAATCATTGCTCCTAGTTTTTCAAATTATCAAATTTAAAAAATCTGGGTACATATTCCATTAGCTAACTGAAAGCAATAGCTTTACGGAATTTTTAATAATACCTGAATAGGAAGAATAAAAAACATAATTGGGGGAATTAACATGTCACAAGAAAGAATTAATGCGTTAGAAGCTAGCTGGAAAAACGAAGAAAGATGGAATGGAATTACCCGTCCTTACACAGCAGAAGATGTAATTCGTTTAAGAGGTTCAATTGATATTGAACACACGCTTGCTCGTCGCGGATCTGAAAAACTTTGGAACTTAATCAATACAGAAGACTTTGTTAACGCTCTTGGTGCACTTACTGGTAACCAAGCAATGCAACAAGTAAAAGCTGGACTAAAGGCAATCTACTTAAGCGGCTGGCAAGTTGCGGCGGATGCTAACCTTTCAGGTAACATGTATCCTGACCAAAGCTTATACCCAGCAAACTCTGTACCACAAGTTGTAAAACGTATTAACCAAACGTTACAACGTGCGGATCAAATCCAACACATGGAAGGTTCTGGAGATGTAGATTACTTCGCTCCAATCGTTGCTGATGCTGAAGCAGGTTTCGGTGGTCAACTAAACGTATTCGAATTAATGAAAGGTATGATCGAAGCTGGTGCATCGGGCGTTCACTTCGAAGACCAACTTTCTTCAGAGAAAAAATGTGGTCACTTAGGTGGTAAAGTATTACTACCAACTCAAACAGCTGTGAAGAACTTAATCTCTGCTCGTTTAGCTGCAGATGTAATGGGCGTTCCAACGGTTTTAATCGCTCGTACTGATGCTGATGCTGCTGACTTAATTACAAGTGATGTTGATCCAGCAGATGCACCATTCATCACTGGAGAACGTACTCCTGAAGGATTCTTCCGTACAAATGCTGGTTTAGACCAAGCAATCGCTCGTGGGCTTGCATATGCACCATATGCTGACCTAATCTGGTGTGAAACTTCTGTACCAAGTCTTGAAGATGCGAAACGTTTTGCAGATGCAATTCATGAGAAGTTCCCAGGAAAAATGTTAGCTTACAACTGCTCTCCATCATTCAACTGGAAAGCTAAATTAGATGACGAAACAATTGCTAACTATCAAAGAGAATTAGGGAAAATGGGTTACAAATTCCAATTCGTAACATTAGCAGGTTTCCATTCATTAAATCACGGTATGTTCGAGCTTGCTCGTAAATATAAAGATCAAGGTATGGCTGCATACTCTGAATTACAACAAGCAGAGTTTGCAAGTGAAGTAAATGGCTACAGTGCAACTAGACACCAACGTGAAGTTGGAACTGGATACTTTGATGAAGTAGCAACGATTGTATCAGGTGGAACTTCTTCAACAACAGCTTTAGCTGGATCAACAGAAGCAGAGCAATTTCAAACTACTAAATAAGTAAAATTAACTAATTGTCCCTCTGCTTTGAGTGGAGGGGCAATAAAATAAAAAACAAATTATTGGAGGAATAAAAATGAAAAAACAACCAACAACAAAATATTATAAAATTTCAACGGTAAAGAATTGTCCGGAGTGTGGAGCACCAATCCATATTAGTCAAGAGTGCTACTTAATGGAATGTGACCGTTGTTTATCAAAGAAACAAGAATCGTAAGGCGAGGGCCAAGACCTCGTCTTTTTCTTTTGTGCATAAATTACAGCTTTATGTTACAATTATAATTTAATTGTTCCACACAATTTTTTATCTATTAGTTATTACTTTCCCAAAATTTAGAGATACTACATACTATACTTTTACATAGAAAATAGTTTTGAGGAGGATGAAAATTGTCTAAGAAAACTGTTGATGACATTATTGAACAAGGGATATATGGGGCAAAAGAAATAAATCCTGATGAAAGACGAAAATTTCTTGGAACATTGCGTGAGCGAATTGTAATTGCTCTGACTTCACCACAAGTACGAGCAGATCAAGTTCAATCTCAAGTAGAAGATGCTATTAGAAATAACAATGAAGCACAATTATATTTAAACGGGAATATTGATTATGCTTACTTATCGAAATTCATTAAAGTAGCTCAAGCAAATAAAGTTCCGTATACGATTGTTACTAATAAAGAGCATAATAGTGAAATTGGTCTTGTCCTTGCGTACGATTATGCCATTGATAAAGAAGATATTTATTTAAATGATAATAAATCAGAGGTGAAATCCTCATCAAAAGAAGAAAAAACTGGAGGATTATCATTTCTTAAGAAGTGGTTTAGAAGATAGAGTTTTTCATCAGATGAAAAGATAAAATACATGGTTACTATTAAGAGGCTATCATTTAGAAAGCCTCTTTTCGTCGTCTTTAAATAATGTACACGTGATGTGGAATGAAGTATTATTAGAGCAGTAAAATGTAGGATAAGCACTACTTTCAAAATAATAAGAAACCGTTAGTTTGAATAACTTCGTAGTAATTATTAAATGGAATAAATAATGTTTTAGGAGATGATGTAATGT
>NZ_JBALMO010000179.1:0-7680 GCF_036963345.1 Bacillus sp. JJ722 | reverse complement strand
AAAGTTGGGAAAGTAGTAGCTCTAGTTCAAGTGAAAATCATCACCATAAAAAGAAGTGTAAAAAAGCCAAGCATGTTTGTCAAAAAAAATGCAAGGCCCACATGCATCTTTGTGTAAATAAGATGGCGTTGCACTTCAAACGTGACTAATGGAGCTGAGGTTATAATTTAAATGTAGTTATCAAAACTATTTTAACATTTCTTGCATGGTCAATTTATAGAAGTGATGTAGTTTTAACTACAATTTGGGTGAAATGATATAGTTTACCGAACTGAGCATCCTATTCAGGTGTGATTCCAAGTACTTCGGCAGTTTCGATTCCGATAATGTAATTAAAGCATATTAGGTATGACCCAGAGTTAGTGTTAAATCACTGATTCAACATAAGGTAGAGAGGCTCATCTCTACCTTATTTGTTTTTATAGATTATAGATAAGTGTTTAAGCTTAAATGGACGATGATTCAACCTGAAATAGAGTTTGAATAAGAATAAAATCACACTAAATAAAGTGGGGTTTTATACAGTATGTCAGTAGAATGAAGTGGAAATAGATTCGATTAAAAATAATGTCATTCGGTTAATCTAATAAAAAGGAGTGAATGTTATGTTGAAAATAAATTCAAAAATTGAATGTGCAACATTGACACTTTATGAACTAGAACAATTATTAAAGCCGTTAGGATATGAAATTGCTGCTAATTGGGATTATAACCATGGATACTTTGATTATAAAATGGCTGATGATCCGGGTTATGTTTATTTGCGAGTGCCATTTGAAGCTGTACAAGGTAATCTAGATGAAAAAGGCGTGGTTGTAAGAATAGGCACTCCGTTTATACTTGCACACCAGTATCAAAGTGGGTTAGATGATTTTGCTTATACAAGTGGAGTTACTTCTCTGTTTAACCAGTTTTCAGAACCGGTTGATGCTGACGCATCTATCCAGAAACAGTATGGTATTTTAGGTAAAGCGCTTGTTGAAGAATTGGAATTTTACATACTGTGATTGTCTTTATTAGTTAAGACGTTAACCATTATTTCACCAGCAAATACATTTGTTTGAATAATATGATCTGCTCCTGCTCGTTTAGCATTTTCTATTTGATCTAAGGTCAGAATCTCTACACAGCCATAGATATTTGGATTTAAACCTTTGCTTGCAATTAAGGTTAGTATAGAAAACATATCCGCTTGAAATTCTTGTTGCTTAAAATCAGCTGTAATGAGAATTTTTGTGGCTTTTTGGATATTAGCTTTCAGTAAGGTAGTATCTTCGGTAGCCTTCCCGTGGATGAAATGAAAACTAAAATGTGGATCTGGGTGCTTCCGTAATGTTTGGTCAATCAACACGATAGGAAATTTTAATTCCTCTGCATGAAGCCGTTGGATTATATTCTTCGAACGTTCATTCCAACCAACAATAATATAATGATTTTCTTCTGTAAATTCCTTCGTTCCTTTCATTAATTTCTCCTCCGATGAAATGGCTGCAGCTGAAACTGTAGCGAAATAGGTGGTAACAAAACCAGCCCCGATGAAAATAAGCACCATCCCAATTAACTTTCCGGCAATTGTAATAGGTGCGTAATCACCATAGCCAACTGTTGAGGTTGTTACGATTGCCCACCATATACCCTCTAGAAAAGTTGGAAATGTTTGAGGTTCTACAATAGTCATGGTGAATCCAAAAATGCTTATCAACATTAAAATGATTAAAATTAATTTAATGATTTTTGGGATTTTTGATATATAGTTTGAAATCTTTTGAATCATCATGATCACTCCGAATGTTCGCGTTTCATACATCCATTATGTTCAAAAGTGGTAAAACTCAAGCATTTAATCTTGAAATGATTTAGTGTTAGAAAAACTGACATAATTATTAGAAAATTTAAAAAAAGTTATTGAAATTTATTAATATCCATATTATGATATAAAACATAACAAATTAATGTCAATAAATCTAACATTAAGAAAGGGGAGAATATTATGAATATGGGTGATTCAATTTTTATGTTTTTGTCTGTCTTGTTAGTTTGGATCATGACACCAGGAATTGCGCTATTTTATGGAGGAATGGTAAAAAGCAAAAATGTGTTGAATACTGCCATGCACAGTTTTGTGCCACTTGCGATTGTTACTGTAGTTTGGGTGTTAGTCGGTTATTCGTTATCTTTTTCAACAGGAGGAAATGCTTTTATAGGCAATTTCGATTGGGTTGGTTTAAAGGGTGTTGGATTTAGTCCGAATGAAGACTATAGCGTGACCATACCGCACAGCATGTTTATGTTATTCCAAATGACATTCGCGGTATTAACTGTAGCTATTATCTCAGGAGCTGTTGCCGAACGAATGAAATTTTCCGCTTTCGTATTATTTGCAACAATTTGGAGTGTCGCGGTATACACACCAGTTGCTCACTGGGTTTGGGGTGTTGGTGGATGGTTAAGAGAGCTTGGTGCTCTAGATTATGCGGGGGGGAACGTTGTTCATATATCTTCAGGGGTAGCTGGATTAGTAGTCGCTATTTTACTTGGAAAACGTAAAGATGTTACGAATAGTGCTCCTCATAATTTACCATTAACTATTGTTGGTGCTACGTTAATATGGTTTGGTTGGTTCGGTTTCAATGTAGGAAGTACATTAACAATCAATGAAGTAGCGATGACGGTTTTCGTAAACACGGCTGTGGCTGCAGCGACAGGAATCATTGGTTGGATTGTTGTAGAGTGGTTTGTAGCTAAGAAAACTACAATGTTAGGAGCAATGTCAGGAGCCATTGCTGGATTAGTTGCTATTACACCAGCATGTGGATTTGTTACACCCGCAGCTTCCATCTTAATTGGCTTCATCAGTGGTGGATTATGTTTCTTAGGATTAATTGTAGTAAATCACAAGATAGGGGCTGACGACGCTTTAGGAGCATTCGGGCTACATGGAATTGGTGGAACATGGGGCGGAATTGCTACGGGATTATTTGCTACACTTTCTGTGAATGAAGCAGGAGCAAATGGTTTGTTTTATGGTGAGGTGGCTCTATTAGGGAAGCAATTAATTGCAATTGGAACAACGTATGCATTCGTAGGAATTGCGACATTTATTATTATAAAAGTGATTCATGTATTCATCCCAATCCGTGTAGATGAAGATGTTGAATCTCGTGGACTTGATGTTACGTACCATGGTGAAAGTGCCTATTATGATTCAACATTTAAAAATTAAATAAGAAGAGAGCCATTATTATTATGTTACTGTTTCTCCTGTTCAAACTGGTGCTTAGACACCTACTTCAAAATGTAGTTTTAAGC
The DNA here is from genome assembly GCF_036963345.1 of Bacillus sp. JJ722. NCBI lineage: Bacteria > Bacillati > Bacillota > Bacilli > Caryophanales > Bacillaceae > Bacillus > Bacillus sp. JJ722. The sequence continues at coordinate 4,371 of NZ_JBALMO010000179.1, read as the reverse complement.
GTCAGTAAGAACCACAATCAAAGTTTTCAAAGTTTCACTTTATAAGGTCGGATTTACCATCTATGATAGAGGGTAAATCGACCTTTTTTATTGGATGGAGTGAGGATATATGACGAATAGTGAAATGATTATATTGACGGAAAAATATGTTTTTGGGTTATTATCAGGTGAAAGTAGTGGTCACGATTGGTGGCATATACATAGAGTGACTAATCTTGCGAAAACAATTGCTGAACATGAAGGGGCTGACTTGTTCATATGTGAAATGGCGGCGTTGCTCCACGATGTTGCAGATGAGAAGCTTAATAGTAGTGAAGAAGCAGGAGTTGCTGAAGTAGAACAATGGCTGCATTCATTACGACTAGATGAGAATTCGATTAAGCACATCATTGAAATTATTACAATGATGTCATTTAAAGGAGGTGGACGGCCACCAATGAGTACACTCGAAGGAAAAGTGGTACAAGATGCCGATCGTTTAGATGCAATTGGAGCAGTAGGAATTGCTAGAGCGTTTGCTTTTTCAGGAGCAAAGGGACAGATTATCCATGATCCTACTATTCAACCTAGAGAGCAGCTATCAGGAAAAGAATATCGAATGGGGAAATCATCAGCTATTAATCATTTTTATGAAAAACTCCTCAAATTAAAAGGCTTGATGAATACTAGCTTCGGAAAGCAAATGGCTGAAGAACGTCATGCATTTATGGAATTGTATTTAAAGACATTTCTGGAGGAATGGAAAGGAGTGCGGTAAATTACATGGTGTCTACATAAAATAGATTATTTTCAGAAAGAATAAAACAATCAAAGATAACGGGAAGTGTTTTTTTTGAAATCTTTCTTGAAAATATGCATTGTATTGTTTGGTTCGTTTATAACGAGTATTGGTATTACTCTCTTTATCACAACGGGACATGGAGTAGACCCTATTAGTGTCTTATTACAAGGTTTAGAGAATGTTACACCTTTTCGTTTTGGTACTTTAAGTCAATTATTTAATGCCATTATCTTATTTGTTGTCTTCATGTTAGACCGTTCTAAAATTTATTGGGGAAGTTTAATAAATGCTTTAAGTGTAGGTTTTTTTATTAACTTATTGATTGAGCTTCCTATATTTACATTTAGTGGATTCGAAGCCTATTTCTTATCGTTTATTGGAGTCATTTTATTAGGGATGGGATTAGCTATATATTTATCGGCGGAGTTTGGTGTAGGGGCTTTAGAAGGCCTTATGATTTATTTAAGTGAAAGATGGAGCATATCAATCAAGTACATTCGAATTGGATTGGATGCTACGTTAGTAATCAGTGGTTTTTTATTAGGGGGAACTGTTGGTTTAGGGACAATTGCTGGTGTTTTGTTAATAGGTCCAACTGTTGAATGGACTTTGAAATTTATAAATGTTTTCGTAAAAAGAACGATTCTTTGTTGAGAGACGAAAAACTATCATTTCAGCTTTGTTTGGGGAAAATGTGTTGTACATATTAAACTTTAGACTGTTTAAATGATATTAGGGAAGGAAGGTCAATCTTCACAAATTGTTAAAGAGCAGAATGGTCTGATAAATAAAGAAAAATGCGGTATTATTAAAGGAGACAAATTTAGTAGTTACAACTATTATTACTAATATGGAAAGATTTTTTGTCACAATTTATAGTGGAAAGGAGTAAATAATGCCTAGTTTCATAGTGAGAACTAGAACAGCCCAATTATTTTTTATATGACTATCGAATTCATTTAGGACTTTGTATATAATTCTTATTAAGAATATAAAAAATATTCAGGTATTTTAATTTTAGTGTTACTTAAGGATTATACATCATGAAAACGAACAACTTGCAATGAAAGTGGGAGAGATATGGTAAAGGACTATGTTAATGTAATGGAAGAGATTGTAGTAACGCTTGTAAAGATTCTTATGGCAGGACCAGAATATCAAACCTTTTGTCATTGTGAATCATGCCGTAATGAAATCATTGCAATGAGTTTGAACAATCTTCCAACTCATTATGTTACAACAGATGAAGCTAGAAAGCATGCTTATGATGCGTTAAACACACCGGAGAATTTAAAGTGGATTAACAAAAGAATCATTAAAGCCATATATGCTGTCGGAAAGTATTCTAAGCATTAATTGGGTAATGTATGAAACAATCCTAATCGAATGATTATTTGTGTCATTCTTTATTTAAATTGCTGTGTCTGAATTAGTTTAGGCACTATTTTATTGCTAAAAAACCATTTCTCTTTTCAACGTTTGAGTAGAGAAATGGTTCTTTTGATAATTATTAATAATTATTAATAATTATTAATGGTTTGTTCGACTAATGAAGCGTAGGCTTGTGAACCTGTTTTCGTTAGATGGACTCCATCGGGTGCGAAATATTCATTATGACCCGCGCTATGAGAATACCAATCTACGAGAGAAACATGCTGATATTTAGCAGCTGCTTCCTCTAGTGCATTATTAACGACTGATTGCCATGGTCTAGGGACACGTGTATTTATTAAAATAATTTTTTTATCACTTCCAATCGCGTTTAGAAGTGAATCCAATTGTGAAGATGAAAACGCTCCGTTCGATCCAAGGCCGATAATAACTATATCACCAGCTTTTCCTTTTTGAACAAATTGATTATAGACTTCATCTGCTTGCGACATTTGTCGACCAATTTTGGCGTCAACAATTATATTTGGAAATTTCTCTTGCAGATATGGTGCTGCATCAAGGACTACAGAATCCCCTATTACATTAATTAATTGATCTGTATTAGGTTGTGTAGCTTCTTTTTCTGGTTCTTGAGACTCTTCTTTAGCCTTTTCTTTAGGTACTTCTTTTACTTCTTTATGAAATTTAATAGATGCATCTGTTTCATCCGTTTCATCTTGCTTATTGTTTTCAGCTACAATTTCCAAAGACTGCTCAGCTTTTTTAGCATTAGCCTTATCAGGTTGTTCCACAGGAGTTGCAGCAAGACCGATTGTTGAGATGAACACAAGAATTACGCCACAGCCCAGTGCTACCCAACGATTAGTAGATAGATTCTTAATTTTCCATTCTCCGGAAGTCACTCTCTTAATAAATTGCTTAATCCATCCTTGTCGAATTGGATTTTCGATGTATTTATAGGATAATCCCGCAATAACAAAGGTTAAAGTTATTTGGAAGAGAATGCGTGTAATGCTTGGTCCTTCAGTATCTACTAGTGGATTGGTTAGCAATATAATGGGATAGTGCCATAAATATATACCGTATGATCTAACACCAACCCAACGTAATGGTTTTATACTAAGCCACTTACCAAGGAAGCTGGATGGATGCACAATAATCGCGACTAATAGTGCAGTTAATATAGAAGCTAGTAGCATACCACCAAGGTATAAAAATCCGCTGTATTGATTTGATTTATGAATCATGAGCAATAAGGTAATTAGTGAAATGATTCCGATCAAATCCATTGCAAATCGTAACTGCATTGGAACTTTTGTAGAGAGTTTATGACTAGGCCATATTAATGCTAGCATTGCTCCAATTAATAGAGAGAAAGCTCTTGTATCTGTACCGTAATATACACGACTAGGATCTGCGCCAGGTTCATACATGATACCCATAGCGAGTGCTGAAGCGAAAGCGATTAGCATCGTGATAATAATTATTGGTTTTCGTTTCAACTTAATTGATAATACTAGGAAAATGAATAACGGCCAGACAATATAGAACTGCTCTTCAATTGCTAATGACCAAAAGTGCGTAAGTACGGATGGAACACCCATGCTTTCAAAGTAAGACACATCGTGGAAAATGTACCACCAGTTACTTACATACAATATTGCAGGAAGAAAATCATCTTTTAGTTTTCCTAAGAAGGCTTGATCAAATAATGTAATCCAGGCAGTTACAATAAGTAGCATCGTTAACATACTTGGAAGTAATCTTCTTGCACGACGAATCCAAAAGTTTTTTAAATTTATACGGTGGGTCTGTTCCCACTCAATTAATAATAGATTTGTAATTAAATAACCTGATAGGACGAAGAAAATAGTTACGCCTAAAAGACCACCAGATGCCCATTCAAATTTTAGATGATAGGCAATAACGGATAAAACAGCTAGTGCTCTAAGTCCATCTAAACCAGGTATGTACCGACTTTTTCCTCTAGACATTTTCATTGCCTCGATTTTGCTTTTTACTTCGTAGCATTTTGTAGAATGCATTATTTTTACCGTTTTTCATGCTGATCCATCCTAATCTAATTGTTATAAAAATGAAGTTATATAATATATTTAGCCCGTTCCAATTTACGCTGAGCTACTTATCGATTAATAAAGTTTCTCTTTAAATATTAAACGAACGAGCATAACAAAAAG
>NZ_JBALMO010000178.1:0-8687 GCF_036963345.1 Bacillus sp. JJ722 | reverse complement strand
TACTAAGGGTGTAGCGTTTCGTTACATCCTTTTTTATATTCAAAAATTAATCAATGGAGGGAATCATTAATGAAAGAATCAATTAGTCAAGTAAAGGAATCAATTAACTATTTAAAAAATGATGTGAACGAATTTGGTAAAAGCTTGGGAGCTATGCAGGAGAGTATTAACGAATTACAAGCAGATTTTAAGGAATACCAACGCTCTCGATTAGAGGAACAAATTGAACGTAAAATCATGAATAAACTTTTACATGAACAGTACGAAGCAATAATTACAACTTTAAAGAAAAATACGGAGCAATTGGATGAGTTAGTTGAAAAAAGTAGAGGTGATGAAGTTGAACATTTACGAAGCGTTAAATAAAATCACACTCAAAAAACGTCTATATTTTACTTGGAAACACGATATTAGGTTTAAACGTGATGTTGAAAAGAAGAGTGAAGAAGAATTTTTAAAAGAGGTTCAACTTAAAACATTTGATGGATTCATTAAGTGGGAGAAATCGAGTGAATACAAGCAATTGCTTATGATATTGCTCGATAGTAAAGTATCTAGTGATTTTGATGAAATTTACTCTATTGTGAGTGAGCAAGCGAAAAAAGGTGATGAAAAAAGTGTGCGATTATTCCTCTCATTACAAAAGGAAATTCAATCATATGCTAAAGTTGCAGCAAAGCAATTCCAAACTGTTATTGAGGATGAGCAAGAAGAGGAAGATGATGATTTAGACTTAAATTAATCTGATACGAAGATTGTTTGTCTGAGGTTGGGAAGTTAACCGTGACAATAAGTCACACCTAAAATAATTAACTCTGACTGCTCAAAGTTGAGCCGTGGAAAATAATGATTCACTTGGGGATAATTTTCCCTAAGCAGAAAAAGGAGAGGTACACAAATTTAGTGTACCTCTTTTATATTGGAGGTGGATAGATGATTAAGTCTATTCAAGAAAGGAAATTACAAAAAGTAGTCGGTGACTTTAGATTATTTGCGAAGAATTTTATTAAGATCATAGATAATTTTGGCAACAGTGTTCCCTTTGTATTAAACGCTGAACAAGAAAATTTCACTAATACAATGGAGAAATATAATATCATTTTGAAGGGTCGCCAAATTGGTTTTACTACGTGGTCACTCGCATTCATGCTTTATATGGCGTGTACTAAGCCCGATACCTCATACATGATAATGACACACCATAGTAAAGTTACTCAATCATTATTCCGCAAATTAAAGAAGATGTATAAGTCTTTACCACACGATCATCCAAAGTACAGTCATTTATTCCCTAAGTTAGATATTAGTAACCGTGATGAAATGTTATTACAAAATGGCTCTAGGATAATCGTTGCTACAGCCGGTGGGGAAGATGCTATTTCAGGTAATACTTTTGAATTAATACATTTTTCTGAGATGGCTAAATATCCTGCTGAATCACAAGAAGAAATTATTGCAACTGCTATTCCTGCACTAGCTAAAAATCCTAATAGTAAAATTTGTATCGAGAGTACAGCCCTTGGGTTTAATTATTATCAAGAAATGTTTGTAAAAGCCTATAGAGGTAAGGAATCAGTATGGAAAGCACATTTCTATTCATGGCTTTCTGATGCCTATCATAAACAATTTAAACATTCATTTGACGAAGCAGAACAATGGTTTAGATTACATAATAAAGGTGCTAGAATGACTAAATCTCATTTAGAGAAGGATGAAATAGAGCTACAAGAAAAGTATGGAGCTAACTATAGACAATTGATGTTCAGAAGGTATTATATTGAGACAAATGCATTAGATAAATTTCAAAGGGAATTCCCTACATTTCCAGACGAAGCCTTTCAGACAAGTAATAAGAGTGTATTTGATACTGGTAGGATTGTTGAACGTATACAGTATGCTATTGAACCATTGAAGGGTAAAGACGTTGTTGATTTACCAACGACACTTCAAAATCAATTAAATAAGAATCTATTCATCTATCATTTACCTAAGAAGGGAATCAGACACTATGCAGGTGTGGACGTTGCCAGTGGTAGTGGTGGAGATAACAGTACAATGAGTGTATTTGATGCAGAAGGACAACAAGTTGCTTCATTTTATTGTAATAATATTCCTGTCTATAGGTTTGCAGAGATTGTAAACGAATTAGGCAGTTTTTTTAATTATGCTTTCATTTGTGTAGAGCGAAATAGCTATGGTTTGCCATTGATTGAGAAGTTACGTAAGGACTACGGATACATGAATCTTCTTAAACAAAAAGTATTCGATCAAAAGGGTAAGAAGAAATTACAATTAGGATTTATGACAACTAATACAACTAAGCCTACATTAATCAATGATTTGAAGGAATCCTTTGAGTTAGGGTTAATTAATATCGAATGTGTTCAGACATTAGAAGAAATGAAAATCTATCAAGACAATAACGGAAAGATGGGTAATAAAAAAGGTAATAGTCTACATGATGACTTAGTAATTAGTGTGGCTATGGCAGTACAAGCGATTAAGCAGAGTAAATATTATGTAGATATTTGAGGTACATCTAATGTACCGATAAAAAAGAAGGAGTGAAGATATTTGAAACTACAAGACTATATTAATACATATCATGATGGTCGTAGTGATTGGTTCATTGAAGAAGTATCTAATGCTGCTCATCAACTGAGAATAAATAAAGTTAATTCATTAAAGGATTATCTTAATGGTGAACATGCAATCTTAAACAAACAACCATATAAGTACAATGGTAAAGAGTTCCATCCACGTAAGATAGTATTGCAGTATGCTAAGACATTGTTAAACTTTCAAAAGTCTTATCTGTTGCAGAATCCATTAACATTAACAGGCAATGAGAATGTGGTAGGAGAGTATCAGAAAGTTAATAAGCAAGGTAAGTATGATAGGTTTAATCTGAAGGTACTGGATAAGTTATTGAAGTATGGTACAGTTGCAGAGTACATATATATTGACAATGGTGTGATTAAATCTAAGTTGATTGATCCTGCTGAGTGTTATCCAGTGTATGACCATGAAGGTAATCTCTTATCAGTCATTGAAGCCTATATGGTGAATGGTGTACATTATTATACTGTGTTTAGTAACGAGATTGTACAAAAGTATGATAATTATGGTGGAGATTTAAGACTTAAAGAACAATATGCAAGTCTTAGTGGTTTACCTATTGTATATACGACAGAGAATGAATTATCTATTACTGAAGGTAGAAGTGAATTAGAGGATTGGATTAATATTCTCGATAATATGGAAGATATGATTAGTAAATACACAGATTCATTTTACAAGTTTATGACTCCTATACCTGTAATGATTGGTCAACAATTAAAAGGTGATGGTATTCCTGCAAATGTAGTTGGTGGAGGAATGAATCTAGATGATGGCGCAGAGTTTAAACTTGTTAGTAATGGATTAGATTATAAGACTTTCGATACCATTTACAAGGCTCTGGTACAATCGTTACTAGATATATCTCAAACACCTGCCGTATCTATGAATAAAACTGATATAAGTAATTTGTCAGAAGTAAGTATTAAATTATTATTCCAATTAGCAGATATTAAGGCAGCGATAAATGAAGAATATATGCGTGAAGGATTGGAGCAAAGGTTTGATAAAATTAAGCAATTGTTAGAGAAATATAAGGGTATTGTGGTCAATGAGGATGACTATGAGACATTAGATATTAATTTCCAATATGCTACACCATCTAATGACAGTGAGGTTATCGGTAATATTAAAGAGCTACGTAAACTAGGTGGATTGAGTTTAGAAAGTTTATTGGAGAATAGTCCATATACAACAGACGTTAGAATGGAAATGGAACGATTGAGAGAAGAGAATATAAGTAGTACAGTTGTCAGTGATGAAAGTAACAGTATGGATTGATATATACCTATGAGGGTATAATTAAGTAGAAATGTAGGTGTGACAAGGGTTTATGCTTGATAGGATAATATCCTCGTCCGCTTACATGTTATACAGCATGGGGCATGTAAAATAATACAGATGTGAGTTAAATGTGGCAACGTATCCACATTTGAAAAATAATGTCAAGTGAATGTACTTTACAAATGATTAGATTAGGTTAGATCGTAGATACGAATATACTAATTTAGAGCTAGCATCCTCCATTTATAAATATACTACTATATACATTATATAGAGTGATTTGATAGCTAGTATAAATAGTATAGGAAGTAGTCAGAAAAGCCTTTATATCAACACTTTATATACCTCACATGGTATCTAGTTTACATAATAAAGGTTATTGGAAGTTGTTGGTATATAAACGTTTTGAGAGGGTAATGTATAGGATGCTGGATATATGTCATTTATGCAGTATGTTTTGTGTATAAAATTATGTATTTTTTGGGTGTATTCTCTAATTATTCTAATGAAATTTTGCTTTTATTTGATGTGATTATTATATAACGATACCTCTAACTCTTAAATTTTGTCCATAGCATGTCATTTTACACACCCACGGAAAAAATTAAATAAAACAAGTCCGTCTCACCGACCTGTTTATTCATCATTACCCACAATATTATACATTGATGAGTCATTTAAATCATTTACCTTTGCCGCCTTTGTTAGTTCTATCTATAAAATCGTTAATGGTGTCCCTAGGGTCTTGTTTGCGAACAAATAGCATGTTTTCCAACTCCATTTATTATAATGTCTATTTCTATGCTTGAATCTGGAAAATATTACATTGTATGGAAGGGTAAAACTTCTATTATGTCGAAATTAGTAGACGTAAGGGAGGGTTATAATGTTTAAAGTAATTATTTCTATATGTTTATCATTTATTTTAGTAGGGTGTAGTAATCCAAGTGATTCAAAAGTTGAAAAGAAGGAAGTTAAATCGGAAGTGAGTAGTAGGCACAAAGAGTTTATTGAAATGATTTTATCCCAAAAGTATGAAGAAGTACTAAAGGAAACAACAATGATGAGTGAAAAAGGTGATAGTGATTACTTCAATATGGCTTCATTATTGAACGATAAAAAAAATTTTAATACTAGTAACTATATAGATTCATCCAGTGTTAGTAGTAAGGTTAATTATGAACATGTAAGAAGTTCCATAAATGGAATGCAAAACATGTACAGCAATATAGAAAACATACCTGCTGAATTGGATGATGAAATGAATGATCTTCATACTTGGCTTGAAGGAAAGGCGAAAGAATACGATAAACTTGTTCTCGAAGACTTACTTGCGGATTATAGTTATCGTGCCGGAGTTAAAGAGAGTGAACCAGTGAAAATAGGGATGACACAGGAAGAAGTAATAAAAGATGGTTGGGGATCACCAGAGGATATTAATAAAACTATTACTGCAGATGTTGTTTCAGAACAATGGGTGTATCCTAATTATAACAATTTATATTTTGAAGATGGAATTCTAACTTCAATACAAAATTAATGATTAGTAATATTTCTTATGTTTATGCTTTTGAAAGGATATACCTCTTTTGTGTCGAAAGTAGTAGAAATAAAGGGGAGGTGAGATACCAATGAAAATACAAATTATATGTGAAAAGTGTAATGTTATTGCTGAATTAAATTCTTCTAGTTGGCAAAATTCTAATATTAATAGTATCAACGATTATTTTAGGGTTCAAGATGGATATGATACAAGCATAGATAGTAATATAAGTAATTCTTTTATTCAAAAAATCGTTGATGCAAATGAAGAAGAAGTTGAAGGAATTCTAGAAAGAGACATGTTAGATCAAATAGAGGTCGATGAAAAATTAGATGAACTAGAATTTATTTGTAATAAATGTGGAGATTCTATTTCGTTGAACAGTTTTTAATAGCACTTTACACTCTACAATTATGTAGGGTGTTTTTTATTATGTCTTAGAAAGGAGAAATAAAATGAATAATTTAGATCGCCTAAAAATTGAAATAAAAGGTATCACACTTACAGATGAGGAGCTAACAATATACCTACAAGAGAATAACCTAGAACCTACTATTACATATAATCCACAATCGCAGCGAGATAAACTAGCTATCTACAATACTGCATTATCCATTTTGGAATCAATTGCAAACAATCCCCAAACAATGAAAGTCTATAAGTATGAAGAAGATATTACTATAACTCAGTTTCACGAGAATTTAATGGCTCGTATTGACCAATTGGAAAGAAAGGTACGTGATATGAAATCTAATTTGGATAAAGAAACCATGAGCAACACTACATTTATGTTATTTGATTCTTGATGTGCTTATTATGCATATCTGAGGTAAACAATCTTTGCATCAGGTATAGGAAGGAGGAATATGATGATTAATTTAGTAGATGATATGACTTATTTTATTAATGAAGTAGGTAAGGATATTACAATAGGTGATGTTACAGTAAAGGCTCTAATTAAATCATTCCCTGTTGGTGATTTTGATGATAAAGAAATCAGTACGTTACATCCTATCAAACGTGGCAACATAGTTGAATTTGATGAAATAGATTATCTAGTGATAAGTGAATCAGTGTCTAAAAAGCCATTACTATTCAAAGCAAAGATGAGAAATATCAATCATACGATTATTAAGAAAGGTGAAATAGTTCCCATCAAGTGGGACAAATTTGGGAATCCAATTGAATGGACGGAAGGTGAAGATAAGACTTTCTATTGTATAGTTGATACTCAAAAGTTTGCTATTGCTGAAGGGGCTGTTAGAGTAGCTACAGGTGAGATTATTATTACTATTGCAGATAATGAAGAATACAGATCAGAGTTTGCTATTAATAGTACAGTGGATGTTGTAGGTGGAACATATAAAGTTGTTAATCATGATTTAACTAAAAAGGGATTAATCACAATGACCTGTGAGAAGGTTACGGTGTGATTTCAAAAAAATAGTAGAAACAAAATGAAAATTTAACCATTACGATGTTAAAAAATGAAATATTTATTAGACAATCATTATTTTTCATGGTATATTTTTCTTAACAGAATAGTGGCTTTAAAAAATGGACTAAACCATTGATATATCAACGTTTTTGGCACAAATGGGAATGAAACCATCACAAAAGAAAATCAATCAAATGATGAGTGCTATGAACAAGCAAATGAAATAATAAATCGCTTTTATATCAAGGGTTTACAGGGTGTCGACATTATAACTGAAAGAGATCAAAGTTACTTTGTTTTATCTTTCGTTTCTAATATTATAGCTCCATAAAACGCTTTTGGTTTAGTATTTCGCAGACCATCTTTCTCGATGAAAAAATCATTGGAAAAGGTGGTCTTTTCATGTTGTTAGAAGATGTAATCAAGGAAAAATACTACTATTGTCAATCAAAAACATCAGTAAATTGAAAATATAAGTAGGAGATAGGGCAGGGTTTTACACTAAAGAGAAACAAAATGTCATGGGAAGGTGAAGTGAATAATCTAGAGAGTCTGAGAGAAACTATTATACGTGAAGTAATTCAAACAGGAGGAATTCTTATGACTCATTTTAAAGACCATCATCATACTGGAGAAGTTGTTAACGAAACCGGTACTTATATTTGTTCTACGGGAGAGGAGAAACAGCTTAGACAAGGTGATACATTTCCGAATTGTCCTTCCACAGGTGGAGAAATAACTTGGACACATGCAAGCCATACTCATAGCACTGGTGAAACTGTAATGGAATCTGGTCATTATATAGATGCAGATGGTGATCATGTTGAGCTTAAGCAAGGAGATACATTCCCAAGTTGTCCTGCTACAGGGAAATCTGTTACTTGGGCACACGAACAATAACATAGGAATCCCCATCTCTTAGAGAGGGGGATTCCTATGTTACAACTACATTTAAAGAAACTTGATTTTACACACTACTATTTCCTATATACTAATTAATCTTTTTGAGGTAAATAGTCTATTTAACAACACAGATATCCATAAAATGGTCTTGGGCAACATACAGGTAAAGGTTGTGGACAACATGAGAGTGGAGAATGAGGATATCAGTATCCACCATAATCGTATCCACAGCCATACCCGTAACCAAATCCTCCTCCTAGAGCTGCACCTAGCGCTAATTCTCCTAGAAATGGAAATCCAAAATCAAAAGGACGACCAAAACCAACTATTCTACTATCATTCATATCAATTGGAACTTGTAAATACAAAGTAATCCCTCCTGTTTTTTTAACTCCATAAATAATATTCTTAAAGAGTAAAAAACTATTGGGTATATATAACAAGCATTAGTTTTGTCCATATAATAAATACCTAAACTAAAACGTATGTAAATATATATTCATTTTATCAGATATAAAATTGAAATGAGTTGATCTATATTTTTAAAATGTGTAGTAATTTTCTCTCTATTGAATAATTTAATTATTATGTTAAGTTATAGGTATGAATTAAAAAAGAGTGTGTTATGGAGATATTCAATTCATGGTCAATTGTTATTGGATGTTTTAACACAACTACATACTGAAAAGTCTTCCCTATTAGTTATCGAGGATACAGAGACTATTCGAGTGGTTGGAATAAATAGAAGTTCCAAAATGGAGTAGCAAATATAAAAAGAAAAACTTCTAGCACATTTGATCAAATAAAAAAGTTATTAAATTTATAGTCTGAAAATTGTGAATTTTTTAAGGATTTATATCTGTTTAGAGAGGTATAACTGTTATATTGTAGAATTATACT
>NZ_JBALMO010000177.1:7441-11588 GCF_036963345.1 Bacillus sp. JJ722 | reverse complement strand
TTTCTTACTGTCTAGCTCCAGCGCCCAGCTCCTAGTGGACTTCACCAATCTCCCTACGATAAGTCAACATCGAATCGCTTACCTGCTCTTCGTGTTTCCTATATCTCAGTCGGAATGTTCCAGTCCATACGGAACTAACCGGGCGCTTCCGCTTTTCTTTTATCCTAGCATGTGATGAAAATTCGGAATAGTTTTTTGCATTTCTTTAATCTTTTGTTATAATAACATCGACAAGTTCATAGTGAATTATCATGTGGAGGGGCTGGTGTTGCCAGCTGAGATAGCATCCGATAGATGCTGACTCTTTGAACCTGATCTGGCTCATACCAGCGGAGGGAACATATTATTTACGCTAAATTCCGTTTATTGTATGCTGACGTCCGAAAATTCTTTTTCGGGCGTTTTTTATTGTGATACAGGAAAGTATATAATGTGTCAGATGCAGGCGATTCCGCTTTTCAAACTATGAATAAATACATAAAGGGAGGAAAGAAAGCTTGTGAAGAAGGTACTTGTTTTTTTATTGACAGCTGTTTTATTAGTGGGATGTAGTAATAATAGTAGTAACGAAGGTGACAAGGGTAAGAAAGAAGAATTGAAGAAAGTATCGGTTGTTTTAGATTGGACGCCGAATACAAATCATACAGGTCTATATGTAGCAAAGGAAAAAGGTTACTTTAAAGAGCAGGGATTAGATGTGGAGATTATTATGCCAGGTGAAGCAGGAGCGGATCAGCTTGTAGCTTCAGGAAAAGCAGAATTTGGTATTGGATATCAAGAAGGATTGACACAAGCTCGTGCGCAAGGTGTGCCAATTGTTTCACTTGCGGCTATTATTCAGCATAATACATCTGGATTTGCTGCGCCGGTAAGTAAGAATATTAAATCTCCTAAAGATTTCGAAGGAAAAAAATACGGTGGCTATGGTTCGCCTGTAGAAGAAGCGATCATGAAAGCAATTATGGAGAAAGAAAACGCTGACGTTAAGAAAGTAGATATTCTTAATTTGGGAGATACTGATTACTTTACGGCTGTGAAAAGAGATATTGATTTTGCATGGATATATTATGCTTGGACAGGGATTGAAGCGGAGCTAAGAGGGGAAAAGCTAGATATGCTTTATGTGAAAGATTACTCTGATAAGCTAGACTACTATACACCAATCTTAACGACAAGCGAAAAAATGATAGCGAAAGACCCAGACACAGTGGAAGCATTTGTTCATGCTGTTTCTAAAGGCTACGAATTTGCGATTGATAATCCAAGTGAAGCAGCGGATATTCTTATTAAAGAAGTGCCAGATTTAGATCCAGAACTTGTGAAGAAGAGTCAAGAATGGTTATCGCCAAGATATAAAGATGATGCGAAGCGTTGGGGCGAGCAGAAGTTGGAAGTTTGGAAGAACTATAGTGATTGGATGACAGAGAATAAATTACTAGAGGGCGAGTTTGTTCCGGAAGATGCATTTACAAACGATTATTTACCAGAATAGGGGGAAGTAAGATGGCTAATTCATTAATCAGTATTCAAATCATTCCTAAAGGAGAGAATGTTATTCCTTTAGTAGATGAAGCAATTAAAATCATTGACGAATCAGGTGTGAAATATGAAGTACACCCATTAGAAACAACAATGGAAGGGGAATTGTCTCACTTATTTACTATTATAGAAAAAATGAATCATAGAATGATTGAGCTTGGTTCACCAAACGTTATTTCTCAAGTGAAAATTTTGTTCCAACCAGATGGTATTACAATGGATACGTTAACGGAGAAATATAAGTAATGAGTAAGCAATCTATATGGAAGAAGGGTGCACCCTTCTTTCTTTTATTATTTTTACTAATCATTTGGGAAATGATAACGGTTGTGCTGAAGGTAGAACCATGGCTATTACCTTCACCATCAGCGATTCTTAAAGAAGGAATCGCTGATTTTGACCGTGTCTTTGAACAGCTCGGAGCAACAGTTCAATTAGCAGTTATAGGTCTAATAATTGGTAGTTTAATTGGGATCATACTAGCAGCTGTTTTACATGTTTTCCCTAAAGTGAAAGATGCCGTATACCCACTGTTGATTCTTTCTCAAAATGTACCAATTATCGTACTAGCACCGCTGCTTGTCATTTGGTTTGGATTTGGAATCTTACCAAAGATTATTGTTATTGCATTAGTTTGTTTCTTCCCTGTTGCGGTTGCAGCATTGGATGGGTTACGGCAAACACCTTTTGAATTAAAGCATTACTTTCATATGATGGGCGCAAGTAAGAAGGAATTGTTTTGGAAGCTAGAGTTACCACATGCTTTACCTTTTTTATTTTCAGGTTTGAAGATTTCGGCTACATATAGTGTTATGGGGGCAGTGATATCTGAATGGTTAGGTGCGAAAGAAGGAATAGGTGTGTATATGACATTAGCTTCTTCATCATTTCGTACCGACCGAGTATTTGTTGCTATCTTTATTATTATGGTGTTAAGCTTACTTTTCTTTAGCTGTATTACACTTCTTGAAAGATACTTTGTGTCGTGGAAAAGAAAGGAGAATAATAACTATGATACTCGAAATGAATGATGTTTCCTTTTCTTTTACAAACGAGCAATCCATTATTGAACATTTACAATTAACTGTACAAGAAGGTGAGTTTGTAAGCATCTTAGGACCTTCCGGAAGTGGTAAAAGCACAATCTTTCATTTGATTGGCGGATTATATCAACCAAATAAAGGAGAAATTCTTTTACAAGGAAAGAAAATCAATGGCTTTAAGGGGCATATTAGCTATATGCCACAACAACCGGCTTTGCTGCCATGGCGCACGGTTCTTGAAAATGTAGTACTAGGTGCAGAGTTGTCTGGCAATGTTGATATAGAAAAGGCGAAAGAACAAATTAAAAGAGTTGGTTTAGAAGAATATGAGAATGCACTACCGCATGAGCTATCTGGCGGTATGAAACAAAGAGTGGCTTTTTTACGTTGTATTTCCAGCCCACAATCATTAATGTGCTTAGATGAGCCATTCTCAGCTTTGGATGAATTAACAAGACTATCCATGCAAAAGTGGTTATTGAAAGTATGGGAAGAAGATCGACGCTCCGTGTTATTTATTACCCATAGTATTGAGGAAGCATTGCTTTTATCTGATAAGGTTTACGTATTATCTTCAAAGCCGGCCGCTGTAATTAAAGAGATTCGTGTTCCATTTACTCGTCCTCGAAACGAAGACTTATTGGTTAGTGACGAGTTACTTCAACTAAAGAAGGAACTTTATCATCTATTGAAGGAGAGCTAAACAATGGAGATAATCGATAGTCATATTCATCTTGATACGTATGGTGAAGATGAAAAGAAATGTATTTTAGCTAATCCAGATTTTTCATATCTTATTTCTGTTTCGATGCATTTACAATCATCAATGAATAACTTGCAGCTAGCTCAAAAAGATTCTCGAGTAAAAGTGGCTTTTGGTTTTCATCCCGAACAGGAAATTCCGACGGAACATGAACTAAAGGAGCTGTTAAATTGGATGGGAGAACAACGGAAAGAAATGGTGGCAGTTGGAGAAGTTGGTCTACCATATTATTTACGTCAAGAGAATGTAAAGCTAGATTTATCAGCATACATTGCATTACTAGAACGTTTTATCATATTTGCAAAGGAACAAAACAAACCTATTATTCTTCATGCAGTATATGAGGATGCGCCGATCGTTTGTGATTTACTTGAGAAGCATGGTGTGAAAAAAGCTCATTTTCATTGGTTTAAAGGTAGTGAAGAAACGATAAAACGGATGATTGAGAATGGATACTGTATATCTATTACACCAGATGTTTGCTATGAAGAAGAGATTCAACAACTTGTTCATATCTATCCATTAGAGTTAATGATGGTAGAAACAGATGGACCGTGGCCATTTGAAGGGGACTTTGAAGGAATGATGACTTCACCTCAAATGATTCATGAATCAATTAAGCAAATTGCTCATATTAAGCAAATTGATGTGCAACGGGTGTATGAAGTGCTTTATGAAAATACGATGACGTTTTATGAGTTAGGGATGAAATAAATGATAAAGAAGCGCACAGAAAGGCTGTGCGCTTTTTTAAAAGAGAAGAAAGTATGTAATTTTAATTTT
Organism: Bacillus sp. JJ722; assembly: GCF_036963345.1. Classification (NCBI taxonomy): domain Bacteria; kingdom Bacillati; phylum Bacillota; class Bacilli; order Caryophanales; family Bacillaceae; genus Bacillus; species Bacillus sp. JJ722. Next base: position 7,460 of record NZ_JBALMO010000177.1, on the reverse strand, counting down.
GCACGGTGTCTAGCTCCAG
>NZ_JBALMO010000177.1:0-7382 GCF_036963345.1 Bacillus sp. JJ722 | reverse complement strand
TGGCCGATGAAGCTAGACACATCTAATCGCTTGTCAGCTCTTCGTGTTTCCTTTATCTCAGTCGATGAGCTCCAGTCCATACGGAGAAAAACGGACGCTTCCGTTTTTCTTATGCTGCTAATTTTTGTGCTTCATATTTTTTGAACATTTGATAATACAAGAAACAGCTAGCTATAGAGCATCCAAAGATGAGTAGAAAAGTCGTTGTATTACCAAACCATTCTGTCATTGGGATGGCTATAGGAGCAATCATTCGACCAATTGTATATCGCAAACTTGAAGCTGCGAAATATTGTCCTCGCATGTTTTCGGGCGCGATTTTGGAAATAAAGCCGTTTTGAATGCCGACAGTCATTAGTTCAGCGAATGAGAAGACGGCCATGCTCAGAATAAGACCCCATATCCAATGTGTACTTGCTGCAATAAGCATGGATATGCCGTAAATGAAAGAAGAGACAATGAATACATTACGTTCATAAAAATTATTCATCCACTTAGAAATGAAAAGCGTAAATAATACAACAAATAAACCATTCTCAGACACTAATATACCGAATGCTTCTTCACCAGAAACGGTAATTGTATAATCACCAATTGAGAGTAATGTTTGGTTATGTACCACTTCTTTCGTATAAATAGGATAGAGAAGATCTAATTGTAAAAATGTCATACTAATAAAAATACCTGCCAATATAAAAAGTGAAAAAGTACGATCTGTAATGATAACACGGTAGTCTTTCAATTGATTTATAAAAAATTGAAATCCACCTGTCGAAGCCGAGCTTGACTTCTTGTTTAATGCTTTCGGTAATGTTTCAACGGTCTTTTTCCAGAGTAATGAGCTTAAGAACAAATTTGTTATGCCTGCTAGTAAAAGAAGTTCAAACCGATGATCTTTATAAAATATACTGCCTAAAATAGGACCGATGACAACTGCTAAATTAATCGAAGTATAGAACATTGCAAAAACGTTATTACGATCTTTTTCACTTACAACATCGGCAACCATTGCTTGGCTTGCTGGATAATAAAATGAACTAAAAACACTAACAACTGTAAAGCATATAAATCCTATTGCTGCAGAATTTAACCAAGGGGAGGAAGCTAAGGCAAAAACTAAATAAGCAATACCTTGTCCAGCACTCGCAATGACCATCATTCGCTTTCTACCGAAGCGATCCGCACAATATCCACCCATTAAATTAGCAATAACAGCAAATAATTGAGAGAAGACGAGTAACAAACCAGCTGTTGTTTTTCCAAATTCTTCTGAAAAGTAGATTGCAAGAAAGGGGAAGAACATCCAAAATGTAATATTAACGATTGCTTCTCCACCTAATCGAATTTTTAAATTCGTGTTCCAATCTTTGAATCGCATTGGTTGTTCCTCCTGAAGAAAATACTTAATGTCATAATCATACAACTATTATAACAATTTTAACAAACATAGCTGATTCTTAAAGCAATTTCGTAGTAACATATATATAATATTCTTTTAGTTTACTTTGTACCCCTAGGGGTATATAATTGATGTTAATGACATAATAAGCGAGGAGTATGACTATGACAAAGAAAATCGTAATTGTTGGAGGAGTAGCTGGTGGTGCAACAGCAGCAGCAAGGTTGCGCCGTTTAGATGAAAAAGCAGAAATTGTTTTATTTGAAAGAGGCGAACATATTTCATTTGCGAATTGTGGTTTGCCATATTACATCGGCGAAGTGATTACAAAGCGCCAAGCATTGCTTGTTCAAACTGTAGAAGGTATGTCGAAGAAGTTTGTATTAGACATTCGTAATTTATCGGAAGTGACAGCTATTAATCGTGATCGTAAAACGGTATCTATTACAAATCTAGCAAACGGAGAGTCGTATGAAGAATCATACGATGTATTGATTCTATCACCAGGTGCAAGAGCAATTGTACCGCCAATAGAAGGAATACGTGAGGCAAAAAACATTTTCACATTAAGAAACATTCCTGATACAGATGATATTAAGGCAGCTGTTGATTCGCATCAACCAAATAAAGCCGTTGTCATTGGTGGTGGGTTTATTGGACTTGAGATGGCGGAAAACTTAGCTCATCGCGGTATCGAGGTAACGGTTGTGGAAATGGCTAATCAAGTAATGGCTCCTTTAGACTATGAAATGGCTAGTATTGTTCATAAGCATTTAAAAGAAAAAGGTGTTGAATTAATACTTGAAGATGGAGTAAGAGCATTTGCTGAGGAAGGGAAGAAGATTATTTTAGCAAGTGGTAAAGAACTAGAAAGTGATGTAACGATTCTATCTATTGGAGTAAGACCGGAAAATGAATTAGCCGCAAATGCAGGTTTAAACGTAGGTGAGCGCGGTGGTATCGTTGTAAATGAATACTTGCAAACAAATGATGAAAGTATTTATGCAATTGGTGATGCGATTCAAGTAAAAGATTATTTATTAAAGCATGATACAATGGTTCCGTTAGCTTGGCCAGCTAATCGTCAAGGAAGAATTGTAGCGGATAATATCTATGGAAAGAATATTCCTTATAAAGGTACACTTGGAACGGCTATTGCTAAAGTTTTCGATTTAACTGTAGCTGTTGCAGGGCATAACGAGAAAACATTAAAACGTTTGGGTGTAGTTTTTGAAGCAGTACATATTCATCCAGCGTCTCATGCGGGATATTATCCAGGTGCGAGTCCCATTTCATTAAAGTTAACGTTTAATAAAGAAGACGGAACGATTTATGGTGTGCAGGGTGTAGGGAAAGACGGTGTAGACAAACGAATTGATGTTGTTGCAACTGCCATTAAAGGTGGGCTAACAGTACATGATCTTCCTGAATTAGAGTTGGCATATGCACCGCCATATTCTTCTGCAAAAGATCCAGTCAATATGTTAGGATATGTAGCTTCTCACGTTGTTGATGGAGACGTGAAAGTTGCACATTATCATCAAATTGATGAACTTGTAAATAATGGAGCATTATTAGTAGATGTACGTGATCCACATGAAAGAGATAATGGTTATATTCCAAATTCGATTAATATTCCATTAGGTCAATTGCGTGATCGTATGGAAGAATTACCGAAAGACCAAACTATTTATGTATCTTGTCAGGTTGGTTTACGCGGATATTTAGCTTGTCGTATTCTTGCTCAAAATGGTTTTGATGTAGTGAATGTAAGTGGAGGATATAAAACATACGCAGCGGTTTTTGGAAAATAAATCGAAAAGAAGCAGTGCATAAATAGATGCGCTGCTTCTTTTTATTTCGTGGAATTTTGCAATATTTCCCGGACAATATTACTTAAGGTTCAGCAAGTGCCGACAGATTTTTTCAAATGACGAGATAATCGTTCATATGCATTTTCTACACGATCTTCTGTAGGTGGTTCAGTATCTTCTAGAGGATATTTTAAAGCAAGTGCTTCCCATTTATATACGCCAAGTTTATGGTAAGGTAACACTTCAACTTTCTCTACATTGTGTAAAGTGCCAATAAATTCTCCCAATTTATCTAAATACTCATCAAAATCTGTAATGCCAGGTACTAAAACATGGCGAATCCAAACTGGAATGTTCTTATTAGATAAATATTGAGCAAATTTAAGAATATGATCATTGTATTTCCCAGTTAGTCGTTTATGTTGGTTACGATCAATATGTTTTAAATCGACTAAAATAAGATCTGTATACTGCAGCAATTCATCAAATTGACTTAGGAATTCAGGTCTTTCAGAGAAGCATCCACCTGAAGAATCTATTGTCGTATGAATTCCTTTCGCTTTACAAGCTTTGAACAGTTCTGTTACAAATGGCATTTGTAACAATGGTTCACCACCACTAACAGTAATACCTCCACCTGAAGCTTCCATAAATGGTCGATAACTTTCAAGATCTTGTACAATTTCATCAACTGTCATGATTTTGCCTGTATTAAGCTCCCATGTATCAGCATTATGACAATATTGGCAGCGAAGCAGACACCCTTGTGTAAATACGATATATCTAATTCCTGGTCCATCAACTGTACCGCATGTTTCAATGGAATGAATATTTCCTTGCATTTTAAAATTCCCCTCCTAGCTCCTATATGAAGGGAGCTCTACTAAAATAAAAGACCAAAATGAATAACATTTAATAAATAGAGTGTCATTCGAATTTGGTCTTTGTATAGCTCCAGCGCCTAAAGCTAGTTTTTCATTTCGAAATGACTTTTATACAGTTGTCTGTATAAGGCGCTTCCGCATTTCTATATTGTATAGCTCCAGCGTCCAGCTCCTAGTGGACTTCATCAATCTCCCTACGATAAGTCAACATCGAATCGACTACCGTCTCTTCGTGTTTCCTATATCTCAGTCGATGGGCTCCAGTCCATACGGAGCTAAGCAGAGCGCTTCCGCATTTCTATGTCTAGCTACAAGTGGTCAGCGGCTAGTGGACTTCACACTCTGTTCTACGATAAGTCAACTAAGAAATGCTGAAACGCGACAAGCATAAGACAGCTCTCAGTAGGAAATCCGGTTTTGATTTCCGGAAGAGAGATGGCTTATGACCTCGAGGGGCTGGCCGTTGAAGCTGGACACATCGAATCACTACGTTCTTCGTGTTTCCTTTATCTCGTGCCAGAGCGCTCCAGTCCATACGCCGCTAAACGACCACTTTCCGCTTTTCTGTCTTGTCTAGCTTTAGCGCCCAGCTCCTAGTGTACTTCGCCAATCTCCCTACGATAAGTCAACATCGAATCGACTACCGTCTCTTCGTGTTTCCTATATCTCAGTCGATGGGCTCCAGTCCATACGGAGCTAAACGGGGCGCTTCCGCTTTTCTTTTTACATACTTCCGTGGAACGTACGGTTGATTACATCGATTTGTTGTTCGCGAGTTAATTTTATGAAGTTAACTGCGTATCCAGATACACGAATTGTTAATTGTGGATACTCTTCTGGATGTTCCATAGCGTCTAATAATGTGTCACGGTTAAATACGTTAATATTTAAATGGTGACCTTGTTTTGATGAGTATCCGTCAAGGATTGCAGCTAAGTTAGCTTCTTGACTTGCTTCATCTTTACCAAGTGCTTTTGGTACCATTGAGAATGTATTAGAAATACCATCTAATGCATGTTGGTATGGAAGTTTAGCTACAGATGCTAATGAAGCTAAAGCGCCTTTTGTATCTCTTCCATGCATTGGATTTGCACCAGGTGCGAATGGCTCACCAGCACGACGACCATCAGGAGTGTTACCAGTTTTCTTACCATAAACAACGTTTGATGTGATAGTTAAGATTGACATAGTTGTTAAAGAATCACGATAAGTTGCATGTTTGCGCAGTTTATTCATGAATGTTTCAACTAAATCAACTGCGATTTGGTCTACACGATCATCGTTATTACCGTATTTAGGGAAGTCATCAGTAGTTTCGAAATCTACAGCTACGCCGTTTTCGTCACGGATTACTTTAACTTGACCGTATTTAATAGCGCTTAATGAGTCAGCTACAACACTTAGTCCAGCGATACCAGTTGCCATTGTACGTAGGATCTTAGTATCGTGTAATGCCATTTCAATTCTTTCATAGCTGTATTTATCATGCATGTAGTGAATTACATTTAATGTATTGATATATAATTCAGCAATCCAATCCATCATTGTATCAAAACGAGCCATTACTTCTTCGTAATCTAAGATGTCAGAAGTGATTGGTGCGAAACGTGGAGCAACTTGAATTTTTAGTTTTTCGTCGATTCCGCCGTTGATTGCATATAATAATGTTTTTGCTAAGTTAGCACGAGCACCGAAGAACTGCATTTGCTTACCTACACGCATCGCAGATACACAGCAAGCAATTGCGTAGTCATCGCCGTATTCTAAGCGCATGATATCATCGTTTTCGTACTGAATCGCACTTGTTTCGATAGACATTTTTGCACAGAAATTTTTAAATCCTTGTGGAAGCTTAGTAGACCAAAGTACAGTTAAGTTTGGCTCTGGAGCTGGTCCAAGGTTTGATAATGTGTGCAAGAAACGGAATGAGTTTTTAGTTACTAAAGGTGTACCATCTAATGACACACCACCGATTGATTCAGTAACCCAAGTTGGATCTCCACTGAATAAATCATTGTAATCAGGTGTACGAGCGAATTTTACAAGACGTAATTTCATTACGAAATGGTCAACTAATTCTTGAGCTTCAATTTCAGTTATTGTACCATTTTGTAAATCTCTTTCAATATAGATATCTAAGAAAGTAGAAGTACGACCTAAACTCATTGCAGCACCATTTTGCTCTTTAATAGCAGCTAGATATCCAAAGTATAACCATTGGAATGCTTCACGAGCGTTAGCAGCTGGAGCCGAAATATCAAATCCATGAGCAGTAGCCATTTGTTTTAATTCATTTAATGAACGAATTTGTTCAGAAAGCTCTTCACGTAGACGAATTGTTTCTTCAGACATTACTGGAGGCGTGTTTTTAAGATCTCTTTTCTTTTCTTCAATTAAGAAGTCTACTCCGTATAGAGCTACACGACGATAGTCACCGATAATACGTCCACGCCCATAAGCATCTGGAAGACCAGTTATGATACCAGCTTTACGAGCTAATTTCATTTCATCAGTATAAGCATCGAAAACACCTTGGTTATGTGTTTTACGATATTTAGTAAAGATTTCTGTGATTTCATCATCTACATGAAAACCGTAAGATTCTGCAGCTTGCTCAGCCATACGGATTCCACCGAATGGTTGTAATGAACGCTTGAATGGTGCGTCAGTTTGGAAGCCTACAACTGTTTCTAACTCTTTATTTAAGTATCCAGGACCGTGAGAAGTAATAGTAGAAACTATTTTAGAATCTAAATCTAAAATTCCACCAGCCTCACGTTCTTGTTTGTTTAAATCCATAACTTGAGCCCAAAGCTTTGAGGTAGCTTCTGTTGGACCTGCTAAGAATGAGTCATCTTGATCATAAACTTTAATGTTGTTAATAATGAAATCACGTACGTTAATTTCATTGCTCCACTTACCTGTTTGAAAGCCTTTCCATTGTTCCATGTTTTTTTACCGCCTTTCATTTGTTTGTGAATGAAACAGAATGTCTTATCTCTATATAACAGATTATACAACCAGAATAGTACAGGATAAAAGAGACTATAACCCAAAAAGAATGAACAATTTGTGAAAAAATGAGCAAAATAAGATAAATATGTGATTAATTACGTTAAAATGCTTATATAACAATGTTTATATAGTGTTAATGTTAATAACTTTAACTAATTATAAGTGAAATATTTATTAGAAAAATAGTTAGATTTTTTCAACAAAAACACATTCTGTATTATTCTTATTTTATAAACTGTACTATAAAACAGACCTTTTTACTGTTGTGTT
>NZ_JBALMO010000176.1:0-2932 GCF_036963345.1 Bacillus sp. JJ722 | reverse complement strand
CACACTACGAAGATATAATGAAATTAAAATTTGAAGAAAGTGAACTAACTAATTCTTTTTTCATTTGAACAGGTAGTAAGTTCCCCCTTTGAAAACCTCGATTCCCTGCAATCTTCGGGAAGATTACGAGTTAAAGAATTGAGTGTCATTATTTCTCCTATGTAATTGTATAAATCTTGTAAGTGGTAGTCTGAAAGACCTTTCAAAGTGAATTATACTATTCTTCTTTAACTAATATAGAAATAATAAAAAAGTTAACAGGCATCACAAATGGATAAATGTCCACATGAGATGCCTGTCATCGATTTATTCTTCTTTAATTTTAAAATGCTTAACCGCCTGCTGGAGCTCAGAACTAAGTGTTGTTAGATTAGTTGCATCTTCAGCAACCGTATAAATAGAGCGTGTTTGTTCATCAGCTGAGGCATTAACTTCCTCACAAGCTGCAGCAGTTTGTTGCGCCAATCCTGCCATCACTTGTATAGAATTCAGTACATGGTCTTTGTTGCTAGCCATATTTTTGATGTCCTCACTTATACTATCAATAGATTTAGCGATCGATTGAATTAAAGTGGAGATTTGGATAAAGGCATTATTCATATCCTGGATGACCATTGCTTGTTTATTGAAAATTTCATCGGTTTGATCCATTTCATCGACTGCCTTTTTCGAACTATCTTGAATAGCTTGAACGATTTTTTTAACATCTTCCGTTGCTAAAACAGATTGCTCTGCCAGCGTTTTAACTTCATTCGCTACAACAGCAAAATCCCTTTCCATGCTCTCCTGCTCTCGCAGCTTCAATACCTGCGTTTAATGCCAGTAGATTGGTTTGTCCAGAAATAGCTGTTATCGTCTCCATTACCTTTCAATCGTTTTAATTTTATCGTTTAATTCCATAATTACAGATCCCATTGAAGTGACAAAACCATTTGTGACTTCATTTGTGTTTTGCAATTCCTGTATTTGATGCAATCCCTTTGTGTTTAGAATATTCGTTTCTTCTGTAAGAGCTAACATTTCTTTTGTTTTGTCTGATACTCTTTGAATATCATCGCCAAGTGTAATAGATAATTGGTTTGCCTTATCAGCGTCTTCAGCAGCATTAGTAGCCCCCGTAGCAATTTCAGTTATTGCCGTTGCTATTTGTTCGCTAGAAGCTTGTGTTTCTTCTGAAACTGCACTTAAATTTTCACTTGAGCTTAATACATTTTTAGAAGATTGATTCACAGTTGAAAATTTCTCTTAGCTGATGCACCATATTATTAAATAGTTGACCAGTTTCGTCTTTGTCTGTACATTTACTTGGACAGTCAAATCACCATTTTTTGATTTTTTTAATAAATAGAATAGTAACATTGATAATGTTATTTTTGGCACATTCTTCGAAAATATGTAAACTTACCAACGACTTCTAAAACGTGACTTCACATAAAATGAATAAGCTGTTCTATGTATTACTGAAGTAGGCATAAGGAGGCTGTTTTAAATGAGTAATTAACTGATATCATTTTAAAACTTGCAAAATAAAAGAAATCATCTTTATTTTTCAAGTTCCAAAGAGTATTTCTTAAATAAGTGGATACGCTTTTTTGCTTATTAAAGTAACGTACAATAGTTCGATAAATGAATGGGTGCATATAATAATGAGGAGACCTAGCTAATCTTCCCTGTGCCTTAGCCTACTAGAACCTCGTTTGGTTATTCGATTCGTCGTCGCTGTAAACTTTCCAGATGAATGGACACTGGGATCTATTCCAGCGTAGGCAACTAATTTCTTAGGGTGATTAAACCGATCAATTTCCCCAATTTTTGAAATAATCGTGGCGGCGATTTTTTCACCGATTCCAGGGATTGATTGAATAATCTTATATTCTTCTATTTTATTTGCTAGGGATACCATTTGGCTCTCCAATTCCGAAAGGTGTCCTTGGTAATGAAATAGGATATCTATATACATAGTGAGATTGATTAGATGACTTTGATACATCACCTTCTGAAAAGGATTTTGAAGAGCTGCATTTCTAAGCGTTCTGGCCTTTTCTCTTGCCCATTGATCCGAGCGAGTCGGACAACACTCACGTATACGATTTGCTAATTGCTGTTCATCTGTAACCAGAACCTTCTCCGAAGTTGGATATTCTTTTAATATCCACAAAGACACTTTCGAAAAAAGATCACCAAAGACCTTCCTATATTCAGGGAAAACCTGATCTAAAATCGTATGGAATTGTAGTTTTGCTTCCACATACATATTTGTTATAATCTCTTGTTGTCTAGATAGATTTCGAAGGTTTAGAAGCTGAACTCCTTTCATTTTATAAGGCTCAAATTCCTCTTTGTAGTAAAGAATACATAATTGATAGGCATCGAATGCATCTGTTTTTACCTTTCTCAAACTTGATTTCTTTGCTTGATGAGAAATGATTGGATTTAATAAAATATAAAGGATTTCATTTTCTTCTAAGCATTGAATAATAGGTGTATGATAATGTCCTGTTGATTCCAATATGACCACTGGCATTTGACCAGTCATTGATTTAATTTCCCCTAAGAAGCTTATAAACTCATCTAATTCTTCACGATTATGCTTTATTGAAAAACTCTTTCCATAAGGCTTTCCTTTATCTAAAAAAGCCTGAACTTCACTCTCTCCTTTAGCTACGTCTATACCCACAACTGGGTTCATTCTTTCTCCTCCTCTAGTGTATTCACCAGTAACCCCTATTTCCTCCAAGTAGTATTATAGCTTCGCTTGTTATACGAGATCTAAGTCCCAACCAGCCTCAAACATATTTCTACTAGTAGGGGGTGAACAGTTTAGCTGACGGAATCAATGTCCCACGCACCCGGACGTTCTACCCTGGCTACTGATAGATTAAATCCAAATAAAAAAAGTTCAACCAGAAATTACTGGCTGAACTATATAATA
>NZ_JBALMO010000175.1:0-9132 GCF_036963345.1 Bacillus sp. JJ722 | reverse complement strand
TCTTGCAACCTTCATACGTTGTTTGTTCCAATTGGAAGAACCTTTCACACGCCTGGAAAGGATACGTTGTGCGGTTGCTAATTTCTTTTCGAGTTTGCGAAACCATTTTGGATTAGAGAATATTTCTCCCGTACTCAAAATGGCAAAGTCTTTTAGTCCAACGTCAACACCAACAGAAGAACCTGTTTTTTCTAATGCTTGTACGTCTGTTTCGGCAAGAATGGATACAAAATATTTTCCACTTGGATTTCTTCTAACAGTAGCATTCAGAATACGACCTTCAACTTCATGACTTTTAGCCAAGCGAACAAGACCAAGTTTAGGTAATTTGATTTTATTCCCTACAATGGCTATATTTCCGTTCGTGTGCTTGGTTGTGTAAGACTGTACGCTGTTATTTTTAGACTTGAATCGTGGTGCTTTATTTTGTTTTTTGAAGAATCGAGTATACGAGTCAGCCAGGTTTTTAAGTGACGATTGAATAGCAATACTGTCAACTACTTGTAACCAAACCAACTCTTTCTTCAGTTGTGTTAGTTGGGAGGAACAAGTGTTGTAAGTTAATCCTTTGCCTGTGTCTTTGTACATATCCATCCATTGTTCCAAAAAGTAATTGAATACAAAACGTGAACAACCGATTGTTTTCGCAATTAGGATGTCTTGTTTTTTGTTTGGATAGATCCGAAACTTATATGCTTTGTTGACTAGCATTGACTTTCACCTCACTTCAAGCCTTGATCTTCAATCCATCTCCCACCTATTGTTGGGCTACGCCCTTCACACGATTGAGGAAGGAGTCTTCTGTCGGAAATCGATAAAATGGATAAAAAAAGCATTCAATTTAACTGTTCTCACAGACAATTGAATGCTTTTTCGAATGGAATTTAGTTTAATTAAATATTTTGTAACTCTTGAATACGACGGATTACCGCATCACGTTTTTCACTATAATCTTTTTCTTTTGCACGTTCTTCTTCAATTACCTTCTCAGGTGCTTTTTTAACAAAGCCTTCATTGCTTAGTTTCTTCTGAACGCGGTCAACTTCTTTAGTTAACTTATCAAGCTCTTTCTCAAGACGCTTCACTTCTTCTTCTACATTAATTAATCCAAGAAGTGGAAGAATTACTTCTACACCTGTTTCAACAGCTGTCACTGCTTGACTTGGCTCTTCCACGTCTGTACCAATTGTTAATACTTCAGGGTTACAGAAGCGTTCGATATATCCGCTGTTATCTTTTAAGCTTTGAGCAATTGTTTCGTCTTTCGCTTTTAAGATTAAGTTGATTTTCTTGCTTAGTGGTGTATTTACTTCCGCACGGATATTACGTACAGAACGAATAATTTCCACTAATAGCTTCATATCTTCAGCTGCTTCGTTATCAGTTAGATCTTCGTTCACTGTTGGCCATGCAGCAGTAACAATTGTTTCCCCTTTATGAGGTAAGTTTTGCCAGATTTCTTCCGTAATGAATGGCATGAATGGATGTAATAATCTCATTGTGTTATCTAATACGTAAGCAAGAATAGAACGAGTTGTTTTCTTCGCTTCTTCATCTTCACCGTATAATGGAAGTTTTGCCATTTCAATATACCAGTCACAGAAATCATCCCAGATGAAGTTGTAAAGTACACGACCTACTTCACCAAACTCATATTTATCCGCTAAACGTGTAACAGTTTCAATTGTTTCATTCAAGCGCGTAAGGATCCATTTATCTGCAACTGATTTTTTACCAGTTAAGTCGATTTCTTCATATGTCATGCCATCCATGTTCATTAACGCGAAACGAGAAGCATTCCAAATCTTATTCGCGAAGTTCCAGATTGACTCTACCTTCTCAATGGAGAATCGTAAATCTTGACCTGGTGAGCTTCCTGTTGATAAGAAGTAACGTAATGAGTCACAGCCATACTTGTCGATAACATCCATTGGATCAACACCGTTACCTAGTGATTTACTCATTTTACGTCCTTCACTATCACGAACTAGACCGTGAATTAATACATCTTCGAATGGACGAGTTCCTGTGAATTCGATTCCTTGGAAAATCATACGTGATACCCAGAAGAAGATAATATCATATCCTGTTACTAGAGCAGCCGATGGATAGTAACGCTTAAAGTCAGCTTTTTCAGCATCAGGCCAGCCCATTGTAGAGAACGGCCATAGTGCTGAAGAGAACCAAGTATCAAGAACATCATTATCTTGTGTCCAATGCTCAGTGTCAGCAGGTGCTTCTGTTCCTACGTATACTTCGCCTGTTTCATTATGGTACCAAGCAGGAATTCGGTGTCCCCACCATAATTGACGAGAAATACACCAATCGCGAATGTTTTCCATCCAACGTAAATATGTTTTCTCGAAACGTTCAGGTACAAAGTTAACTTTCTCTTCTTCTTTTTGTTGAAGGGCAATTGCTTCATCAGCAAGTGGTTGCATTTTAACAAACCATTGTGTTGAAAGATATGGTTCAACTACTGCACCGCTACGCTCAGAGTGACCTACAGAGTGCATATGCTCTTCGATTTTAATAAGAACACCTTGTTCTTGTAAGTCTTTCACGATTTGCTTACGACATTCAAAGCGATCCATTCCTTCATATTTACCAGCTTTCGCATTCATAGTACCGTCTTCATTCATTACAAGAATGCGTTCTAAGTTATGACGGTTACCTACCTCAAAGTCGTTCGGGTCATGCGCTGGAGTCATTTTAACTACACCAGTACCGAATTCTTTATCTACATAGTCATCAGCAACGATTGGAATTTCACGACCTACGATTGGTAATATTACTTTTTTACCGACTAAGTGTTGGTAGCGCTCGTCTTCTGGGTGTACAGCAACACCAGAGTCTCCAAGCATTGTTTCAGGACGAGTAGTCGCAACTTCCACATATCCAGAACCATCTGCTAAAGGATACTTCATGTGATAGAAAGCACCTTGGACATCTTTGTAAATTACTTCGATATCAGAAAGCGCTGTTTTCGTAGAAGGATCCCAGTTGATGATATACTCACCGCGATAGATTAAACCTTTATTATATAAAGAAACGAATACTTGATTTACAGCTTTTGATAAACCTTCATCAAGTGTGAAACGCTCACGAGAATAGTCTAAGCCAAGACCCATTTTCGCCCATTGCTCACGGATATGACCAGCATATTCTTCTTTCCATTTCCATGTTTCTTCAACGAATTTCTCACGACCAAGGTCATAACGGCTTACACCTTCATTACGTAGCTTTTCCTCAACCTTTGCTTGAGTAGCAATACCCGCATGGTCCATACCTGGCAGCCAAAGAACATCGTATCCTTGCATTCTTTTCATACGAGTTAAAATATCTTGTAATGTTGTATCCCAAGCGTGACCTAAGTGAAGTTTACCTGTAACGTTTGGCGGTGGAATTACAATAGTATAAGGTTCTTTCTTCTCATCGCTTTCTGCCTCAAAAAAGCCACCTTTAACCCACCAGTCGTAACGACCTTTTTCAATCGTCTGTGGATCATACTTAGTCGGCATTGATGTTTGATTGTTATCCATTATGTTTTCCTCCTAGTCATTCATTTGAACATAAAAAAACTCTCTTCCTAAAAAAGGACGAAGAGAGTTGATTCGCGGTACCACCTTTATTCCAATTAACTATATGTACAATTAATTGGCGCTTAAGAATTATAACGGCTCTTCACCGGCTTTTACTACTACTATTTCATAAAAGCAGCTCCTGGGCTACTTCTGTTTGCTCTTACTTAAAAAACCTCTCAGCTACTGGTTTCTCTCTCTTAAAGCAGAATTCAAACATACTATTCCCATTCTTTGCTATTGCTATTATTTAATTACTACTATAGTACAGAAAAAGTTGTTCTTTCGTCAATAATTCTTGCCGTTTTTCTATATTTTATACAGTTATTTCGTTTCCGTTCTAATCTAATCACACATTTTAGACATTCCCATAGAATGATAAGAAAAGCGGAAACGTATCATGTTTCCTTCTCAGTCAGAGAGCTTCATTCTATACGGAGTTAAACAGGCTTAAGAGATCCCTGTTTAGCAGATGTAAGGTTAAATACCAAGCAAAGGGATAGCCCTTTGTAATGATATTTTATTGAGGAGAGAGTTGAATACCTATGAAAAGAAAATACGGCCCTTACAACATGCCTCCTTGGCTTCGAAATTTACGAAATCTATGTGGTCAATTTATTATCCCGATCTGTGTTTTCCAAGCAATTCGTACTTTTTTCTTCCCTACCACCTTTGATGTATTATTATTAGTTCTGTTAATATGTGCGGCTCTTAGTATACGCTATAATGTATTTTAAATGTTCGAATAGAAGATACCGCTTGCCTATATACGGTCAAGCGGTATGATACATATTGCTTCACCTTCAAAAGCAACGAAATTTCATCCTGTATATTTTAGATTCACAAAAATGAAAAATGCCTGAAAAGAATCCTTTCAGACACTTTATTGCTGTTCATTCTCAGCAGCTTGCTTTGCTGCTCTTTTTTGCCCTTCAATTTCCTCGATTTTCATAACTAAGTATTCAACGTTTTTCAACTGCCAGTAATTCTTTTGCAATTCTTTCACGTATTGCAATTCAGTCTTAGCATCGTTTTTCCGAGAATGATATGCTTCAATTGTTTCAATAAATTGAATAGGGTATGCCAGATAACTAGTAAATAGCATCATTTCATCATCCTGCAAAGGAAAATATTTATTATAGTGATACAGCCAATCTACGCATTCATCACATCGAATCGGAAATGTGTTACAGTACCTTACAAAAAAAGGTAGCAAATCAAAATGTTGTGGTAACGGCTTGGCATTTTCAAAATTAATAAAATAGCCAGCACCTCGATCATTCAGTAAGAAATGTTTAATACTGACTTTTCCATGAATCACAACCGTTCTGACTTTTTCATCATCCTTTGTTTTTTCATACCACTCTTCAAGTTTCCGAATAGAAAAAGAAAGAGCTTGAGACGCGTCATAATAGCAAGAACAAAACATTAATTCTAAAGGAGACATATACCAATTCTGCTCACATTGGCCGATATATTCTTCCAAAAATCGTTGCTGTTTCTTCCACATATCCAGTGTTTTCTGAAAATGATTTTCACGTTCTTCTTTTTCAATTGGAAGACCTTTCACAGTAAGAGCGTGTATTCGAGCTAGCTCACGAAACATTTGCTTATGTTTCTCGTTACGCTCTCCACTTTCATCATTCGCAAGCCACGGCATTAAATAATAAAGGCGATTGTTGTATAAAACTCCATAGCGACCGTCGCTGGTTGTATAAATAGGTACAACACGGTTGTATCCTCTTTGATACAACCGTTGTACATGCCTAATAAAATCCATACTATGTTTCGGAGCAATGCTTTTCAAAGCATACACTCCTTGATCTGTATATACTTTATGAATGCGCCCGAACGTTTCCGAATATTGGACTTGAAGCATATAATGCTTGCTTATTTCTTCAACCTCTCTTGAAATATATTCGCTTCTCTCCACCTGTATTCACTCACTTTCGCAGGCGTCATTTCCTATTTATGAATGGCCTTATGGGGGATATATAACACCTTCCCTCCCTGAACATCACTCTCATCATCTAAATTATTGTAGGCAATAATATCCTGCTTACTGACTTCATAACGACTCGCCAAATCCGATAAACTTTCACCACTTTGAACAATGCAAACTTTCAACCTTGTCTGTGTTTGCGTTTCTTTCTTCGCGAAGAAATCTGTTAAGCTAACTGATAACTTACCTGTTTCGGACTTTGGTCTTGCCACTTCCTGATCTTCCTCTTTATAAATGCGTCGCTTCTTTATATTTAGTTGAGTACTTTCTTCAACATCTATTTCTTCAATTTGTACTTCTTGCACAGGCGTTTGAACATCCCGCCCTTGTCTATTTAAAATTTCATGAATATCTGTATTTCCATCATCTAATTCCTCTTCTTCTGTGGGAACATAGTCTTCATTTCTCATGCTGCTTACTAGTTCCTCTTCCTCTAAGCCAATATTTAACGTTTGGTATGAACTTTCCTCAAAATCATTATGGATAGGCATATCTATATCTCCACTGACATTTGTTACCGGATCCCTTGGATAACTAGGAATTTCTGGAGGTGTAAAAATCGGCATCGGAATTGTAAAACTAGATTGAAAATGTAAAGGCAGGTTTTCAACTTGTAAGTGATGATTTCTTATTTTAGGATCTTGGTGCTGCGATGATTCTTCTTTCGGTACGGCATAGGCAGACGCCCCAAATGATTCTTGCGAATTTTCTGTTTCAAGTTGATTTTCTACTTCTTCATTTCGATTCATATGTGATGTAACAACTTGACTTTCAATATAACTTTCTTTTTGCAAAGATTCAGATTTCCTATCGCCATAAAGATTAGTGTAGAATGAATCATTTTCTGCAGAGCTCTCATCATGTGTTATTTGAGAATCTTCATCGTCTTTACGTCCAAACGGGATCGATAATGATTCCGTCTCTATCGGATTTGTTTGCGATTCTACTTCACTGTTTCTTTCAAGCGATACTAATGATTCGGTATCTATATAGCTTTCCATCTCTGTTTGCGATTCTTGTTCCTCATTTCTTTCTAACGATACTAATGATTCAGCATCCATATAGCTTTCCAATTGAATTTGTGATTCTGTTTCACTTTTGTCAAACTGTGCAAAAGATTCAGTATGAGTGTTGTTTTGCATCTTCATCATTGACTCTATTTCACTGTAACGCGCATGTGGTTCAATCAACGATTCATTGTCCACATAACTCTCCATCTGCATTGTTGACTCTATTTCACTATTACGTACATGTGATTCTTTCAACGATTCATTGCTCAAATAACTCTCCGTTTGCATCATTGATTCTATTTCACTATAGCGTCCATATGTGGTTAATGATTCAGCCTCTATATAGCTTTCTTCCTGTATTGATTCCTGATTATAGTTACTATCCTTTTGGAAAGTGTAAGATTCATCATATCTTTCAGGTCTATGAACATAATTACTCTCACTTTGAATGTAAGTAACAGATTCTTCAAGAGGGATCTCATAGTATACATCATCACGCTCCTCAGCAGGTGTAAATTCGTTAGATGTATATTGCACCTGTTCTCCATCATAAATGCCCGTTATTATTAATTCAGCCATTAGCTTAATACAACTATTTTCCGGCATATTATAATCAAAAGAAGAAATATCCACTTCTATAGCATTTCGATTTACAATTCGATTAGTTGGAATACTTATATCAACTGGAAATGCATGATGAAATAAATAAGTACCATCATCTTCTCGGCGCATTACATTTTGAATATATCTTTGATGCATTAATTGATTATAGTTACTTCCACTTTCCCACTCAAAGTTTTCATTTACCCCTTGATATTCCCCTGTCACTAATAGTGATCCTTCGATAACTACATATTGGTTCCTTTCTGAAATTGATACGTTCGGCTCTATGGAAAGGGAGAACAATTCACTAACTTCCTGCCCCTTTTGAAACCAAATAGATTCTTCTAAAGAAAATCGTAAACACGATTGATCCTGATTCGTCAAAACCGCTCCTCCTCTCAATCACTTAAAAAGACTGCGACTATCATTAGTAAACCTATGAGATGAAAGGATTTTTTAGTACAGAAAGTTAAGAAAAACAGTCTCTGATCTTTTGATTAAAAGCTTCAGTCAAAAAGGCACTTCATCTCTGAAAATGAAGTGCCTTTCATCGTATTATTGATTAGAATCAACCTACATCATCTGCAATATTACCACCAGAGAACTGACTGTTATAAAGATCAGCATAGAATCCACCTTTATTCAACAGCTCTTGATGATTACCTTGTTCAATGACTGTACCTTCTTTCATCACAAGAATTAAATCCGCATCTTTAATGGTAGAAAGTCGATGAGCAATAACAAAACTTGTTCTACCATTCATTAAGTTATTCATCGCTTTCTGGATGTGAATTTCCGTTCTTGTATCTACACTACTTGTTGCCTCATCTAATATTAGAATCGCTGGATTTGCTAAAATTGCGCGGGCAATCGTTAATAATTGTTTCTGACCTTGTGAAATATTCGTTGCGTCTTCATTTAAAATCGTGTCATATCCATCTGGCAAGGTACGAATAAAATGATCTGCATGAGCGGCTTTAGCTGCTTCATAAACTTCTTCGTCGGTAGCGTTCTCACGACCATAGGCAATATTGTCTTTTATACTACCGTTAAATAGCCAAGTTTCTTGTAGAACCATACCGAATAGTTGACGTAAATCGCTACGTGCCATTTCAGTTATATCTACACCATCAATTCGAATCGCTCCACTATTGATTTCATAGAAGCGCATCAATAAATTGATTAAAGTTGTTTTACCCGCTCCAGTTGGTCCGACAATTGCAATCATTTGACCTGGCTTTACATCAATATTCATATCTTCAATTAATGTAACCCCTTCTTTATATCCAAATGACACATGCTCAAAAACCACATGCCCTTTCGGATATGAAATCACTTTAGGATTTTCTACTTCAGGTACTTGCTCTTCTTCATCTAATAGCTCAAACACACGCTCAGCAGATGCAATTGTCGATTGAATAATATTTGCAATGTTAGCTGTTTGCATAATTGGTTGTGAAAATTGACGCGCATATTGAATGAAAGCTTGAATATCTCCAACAGAAATAGCTTTATTTGTAACTAAAATACCACCAATTACACTTATCAATACATAACCAACATTATTGATAAAAGACATTAACGGCATGATAATCCCAGAAATAAATTGAGATTTCCAACCAGAGTCATACAGTTTTTCGTTAATTTCCTCAAATTCCTTAAGAGCTTTCTTCTCATTTCCAAATGCTTTAACTACTTCATGTCCTGTGTACATTTCCTCTACATGACCACTCAATTCCCCAAGTGATCTTTGTTGACCGATAAAGTGGCCTTGTGATCGTTTGGCAATCATCATTGCAATTACACCACTAAGCGGAAGTGTTAGTAACAAGATTAACGTCATAATTGGACTAATTGTTAACATCATAATAATTACACCAATAATTGTTACAATAGATGTAATAACCTGCGTTAAACTTTGCTGTAAGGTTGTACT
>NZ_JBALMO010000174.1:0-10431 GCF_036963345.1 Bacillus sp. JJ722 | reverse complement strand
ATTAGCGATTCGCTGTTGACTTATCGTAGGGAGGATGGCGAAGTCCACTAGGAGCTGGGCGCTGGAGCTAGACAACACCGAAAAGCGGAAGCGCCCGTTTTGCTCCGTATGGACTGGAGCCCTCCGACTGAGATAAAGGATACACGAAGAGCTGATAAGCGATTCGATTGTCTAGCTTCACCGCCCAAAATTATATCCTTGCTTAACTTTTTAAAAAAGGTGTTCCAAACATTTTACATTTGGAACACCCCAGTATTGTCAGCATGATTTTATTATGAGTATGACTTCAAATGATACTTCTATAACATTTGTTATTGATTCTTGTCAGCAAGATTACTTTGAGCAATCTCAATTGCTCGTTTCACCATATTACCTGCATCGCGAGCACGAATGCCTCCCCAGCCTTCTTGTTGGACAACATCGTAGAACCCTAATTCCTTTGCAAGCTCTTCTTTAAATCGATCTGACATAATCCCTCTTCTAGCCATAAGCAAACAACTCCTTTATTCATGCTGCAACATTTATAGTATGTACATTCATAAATAGGGCTATGAGCTTTTCAAAAAAACTAGCACCAATCCTTTTGCTTCATTCTAATATATAAAGAGGCCAATAATTGCTATCTCTAAACACAAAAAAAGACAGTAAACATATGTTTACTGTCCGCTTAAAGCTACCTTTCCTGCTGTTTCGTCAAAGAAGGTTAACTGTACAGTTTCTGTAAGAACATCTGCATAACTGTAGGAGACTCTTTCGAATGCGTTCTCATCTTGATCAAGCTCAATAACGAATACAGAAGGATAAGTCTCTGCCAGCGTTCCAAAACGCTCAACTGTCTTTCTTCTACCGCCATTTGCTTTTAAAACTAGCCTCTTTCCAAGATTGGAATCTAAGGCCTTCTTAATATCAGCTAAAGTTTTTGGCATTTTCGGTCCACCTCACTAAGTGTAGTATATCACATATTGGGACAAACCGTCAAACAAAATATAAAATTATATCAATTTATATTTTTGTTTGTCAATGGTTTTAACCAATAAATTTCCCATTTACGAATACATTTTTTATCTTATCCAATTAATTGGTAATTATGCAAACAAAAATAAAGAATCTTATTGGTCCTTTTTAGTTGAAGTTGTGGCTAAAAAATATATTTTATCTCCTAATGAAATTAAGCGGTAGGTACGGCAATATTACTTATGCTAGGCATCTTTACCCTAAATAAACTGTCTCAATAACATTAGTGCGGACATAATGTTATATGAGACAGTTTAATTAAACTTCTTCTTCCATTGACTTATAAGGCATACCTGTTCGCAGCACACCTTTTGTTTCAATACCACCGATTCCTTTTTCACCTGTTAGTGTATTTCTTAATACATCCCATACATGTATACGTTCCATGAAAGGTGTAAAGCTAATTTTAGCTACAATATATACAGGATCTAGGGCGTGTATATTGACTCGCGAAGGAGAGCTAGCAAAATTAGCGCCCGCTGCTATTAATGATTCAAAATGAGATTGACATGCTCCAGCAAAAATGACAAGTTGATCAAGCTGTGGAATTTTCTTTCGAGCTTCTCTTACAGTTTGTACGAAATGCCACGAGTGACGATATGCATTAATATCAATCATTTTACCTTTGGACTTTGAATAAGAATCATGCCCTGTTACCACTAATATATCAGGGCGATACATTTCTAATAATTCCGTAATACGGCTAGGCATTTCTTTCTCATTACAATAAAGGCCTTTGACAGGTATACCGATTTTCTCATACACATCCATACACTTTTTCAAATAGGAAGGATCTCCATCTAAATGCAATACTTTTCCTGGTATTTGAAAATAATCCCCTTGCTGCCGATAGCCATCACTAATTTCAAAGCGCCTTTTTTGGTCTAAAAGTTCTCGATCTTGAGAGAAAAGGCGTAAAGAATGTCGAACCATTTCCTCATTCTTTTGCTTACGTGCACTCCTTTCACTCTCATTCACCTTTACTAAATCATCTAAAGGTGAATGTGCAACTAGACGAATGTCTTCGCCATACAGTATAGCAATGGTCTTTCCGTTTTCTTCTTTTATTTGAATAACCCGAAATAGCACATCACAGCCATAACTAAGGCGTCCTACGATATCATGAATCCCTATACTCATTATTTTCACCTCTTGACAAAGATTTAGTTACTTTGCCACTTTCGCCTTCTACATAACGTATGCATGCAGTAATGAAGATGTGAAGTGTCCTAATGAGCTAAATATCATCATTTAAAGTTCGCTACTAATTCATCGCTTAAACGTCCAAATTCCTCAATCGTTAACGTTTCACCACGTCGTTTAGGATCGATATTTGCACGTTCAAGAGCAGCTAGGATTAAATCTTTCTTTTCCTTGCCGTTTTTCAATTGACTTGTTAAATTATTTTGTAAGGTTTTACGTCTTTGAGCGAAACTTGCTCTTGTTACAGTAAAGAAGAAATCCTCATCTTTCACTTCTACAAGAGGCTTCTCTCTTTTCGTTAATCGAATTACAGCAGAATCAACATTCGGCTGTGGGATGAACACCGTTTTTGGCACTATCATAACTGTTTCTGCTTCAGTATAATACTGAATGGCAATAGATAAGGAACCGTATTCTTTCGTACCTGGCTTAGCTGAAATACGATCCGCTACTTCTTTTTGAAGCATGCAGACAATTCCTCTAATCGGAAGCTTCTCTTCTAGCAGCTTCATAATAATTGGCGTTGTTACATAGTAAGGTAGGTTGGCTACCACCATTAAATCATCGACACCTTGGAATTCTTGTTCAATCACATTGCCAACATCTGCTTTTAATACATCTTGATGAATTACTTTCACATGTTCATAAGGAGAAAGTGTATCTTGTAAGATAGGCAATAAGCGTTGGTCGATTTCAAATGCTACAACTCGTTTACTGCTCTTCGCTAATTGTTCCGTTAACGCTCCAATTCCTGGCCCAATTTCAATTGCACCACTTTTCTCTTGGTCTAAACCCGCAAAATCAATAATACGATGTAATATATTCGTATCAATTAAGAAATTTTGCCCTAAACTTTTCTTAAAAGAAAAACCATATTTCTCTAAAATCATTTTTGTTCTAATGGGAGTAGCAATATCTTTATGCATCGTGTTCCTCCTGAAATATTTCTTGCATTGCTTCTATAAAGTCTTCTTTTGGTATTTGAAACATATTCAGCCTGTTATATAGCTGTTTTCCGTTTGTATAACCAATTTTTAATTTTATACCTAATTTCTCTCTTCGTGCTTTAGAACCCGCACCGCCTATTAAACCACAATCCATTAGATCTTGTGGAGAAATTTCTTCTTGGAATGTTTCTTTTAATACTTGTGCCTCTTTAAGAGCTAAACGAATTGCTTCTGGTGAAGCATGCTCCACACCTATACCTCTTCCATTCTTTGGTCTAGCTTCAGCCTTTGGAAGGAATGCGTGCTTACATCCCGCTACCTTTGAAGAAATAATATTACGTATACGCTCACCTGGATAATCAGGATCTGTAAAGATGATCACACCTCTTTTTTCTTGAGCTAAACGTACTTGTTCAATGACAGCATCTCCAATGGACGACCCGTTTGTTTCTATTGTATCTGCATCAAGAGCTCTTTTTATAGCCGTTGTATCATCTTTTCCCTCAACTACAATAATTTCTTTTATTTTCATTTTTCCTCCGAAATAGTGAAACCTTTTATCTGTTTATTCGTCTAATAAATAGAGTATTTTTTTACCCGTTCAAACTGGCGTTAAGACTCCCATTTTAACATAGAGATCAAACGTTAGTAAGAACCCGATTGGTTCAATTAATGATCAGTTTCACCGATCAAGTTTCATTTTATATTATACTCCTTCTTTATAAATTAACAAAAAAAAGCAGAGGATTTCTCCTCCGCTTCAATATATACTTATATTATTAATTTAAGATACGTATTTTGACTTGCTTCCGTCCCCATTGGTAAGCACTTGATTTACTGGAGAAGAACACATCAATTTTATTACCTTTAATAGCGCCACCTGTATCTGCGGCAATAGCATAGCCATAGCCTTCCACATACACTTTTGTACCGAGTGGAATAACACGTGGATCAACTGCAATGATTTTAGCATTAGGGTTACTACGTAAATCAAATCCTGTTGCTGTTAAACCAGAACATCCATTACAATAGGCCGTATAAGCTGTAGCAGTTACTGTTAATTCACGTCCACCTGAGGGTGCTCCTCTGGATACTGTGTTATTGATATCCTTTGTACCAACAGCCACTACTTTATTTTGTGATTCGCGTAAAACTTCCGAAGACATTAATGATCTTTTTACTTCTTTACCATTTTCTTTGATGATTTCATATTGATTAGATACTAAGCCTTCTTTCCCTTCAGTAACGACCTTTTCATTACCTTTTGGAAGACTGCTATCTTTTTGAGATATTACTTTATATTTCACTGGTTCTTCCACTACATCGGTGACCTTTTCCACTCTTACAACATTTACAACACTATTCGGTTTAATAATGTCATCTAGCGATGGCTCAACACGGTCTAATGGTTGCATTTTAATTCCTTGCTGCTTTAAAAAGTCAGCGACCGTAGCCGAAGTTGACCAAACCTGTTTAGGCTTTCCTCCATCTACCAAGTTCAATGGAAATGCTCTTTCGATTGCAACATCCATATCATTCTTTAATTCAGTATTAAGTGATGGAGAAATTTCATCTTCATTTCTCAACTGTATCTTTTGCTCTTCTAAAAATTCACCAACTGTATTTTTCGTTGTCCATACTTCTTTTTGAATGCTACCGTCTTTTACCGTTACTTCTTTCGCAGGTTTCCAAGTTACCTCGGTTTGGTTTTCGATCTTTGTATCACCCGCTGGATATAAATAATCATTTTCTGAAACGGAAATCTCTAAATCTTGTAATAAGTCCTCAATCGTAGATGCGTGGGTAGACACAACTTGCTCTTTACCATCTAACGTAAGTGCAACGGTTTTCTTTGTACCCTGATATAACAAGATACTGGTAGCAGCTAAAAATACTATGAAACTAGTAATATAAATAGCCATTGTCCTTCGTTGAAAAGCATTTGCAAAACTTTTTTTCACTGTTTTTATCACGATGAAAAAAGCCCTCCTTCCTCTCCGGTGATTATATAGACTTCGAATCCTACTGTCAAATAACTCTTCTAACTCGCCATAATTCATTATTATGCATAGACTCTATTACTTTGAAAAGAGTGGCTTCTCGACAAAAGTATTTCTAAGTTTCGATTTTTTTGTAGAAATCTTCAGAATGCGAATATCAAAAGACAGCCACTCTTACTATTCGACATTATTTTTTATCAATCTATGCCGAATAATTTTTTTGCATTTTCGGTAGTAATCTTAGCAATTTCTTCGAAAGAAAGATTCTTTAATTCTGCTATCTGCTCAGCTACTAGCTTCACATAGCCTGGTTCATTTCTTTTTCCACGGTATGGATGTGGTGTTAAATAGGGACAATCTGTTTCCACTAACAAACGATCTAATGGAATTTGTGTTGCCACTTCTTTTACATTTTTAGCATTTTTGAAAGTAACTGGGCCACCAAAGGAAATATAAAAGTTCATCTTCATGCATTCTTTAGCCGTTTCCTCACTGCCACTGAAACAATGCATAATGCCTCCTACCTCTTCGGCTCCTTCTTCCTTCAAAATATTCACAATATCTTGCGTAGCTTCTCGATTATGAATAATGATTGGAAGTTTTACACGCTTCGCCAGAGCGATTTGTTTTCTGAAAACCTCCTTTTGAATATCTTTTGGAGACTTATCCCAATGATAATCTAAGCCCATTTCGCCAAGTGCTACAACCTTTGGATGTGCTGCTAGTTCTTCTAACCAAGCAAGATCTTCTTCTGTCATATCAATTGCATCTACTGGGTGCCATCCTACTGCCGCGTAAATAAAGGAATATGAATCAGCTAACTGAATAGCTTTCGTAATAGTAGGCCTATCAAAACCAACTACCACAATATTTGAAACACCTTCTTCTTGCGCTCGTTCAATGACTACTTCTAAATCTTCTTCATATTGTTCTGCATTTAAATGTGCGTGTGTATCAAAAAGCATTTAAATCTTCCTCTCTAGCATCTAGTTTATTATGAAATACAGATTTCATGTCTCACATTTACGTAACAATTTGATTACAAAAACAGGACATTTGCATTACTTAACATTTCAAAAAGGACATTTGCAGTTTAACTCACATGTCAAATTACCTTCATTTTAATGTACTCTACATCTTTTTAACTATAATAAAAACATGTCCTATTCTATTTAATCACTAATTGCTACAATTTGTTTTTACCATAAAAACCAAATCTAGCTAATATTAATAGCACCTAATCCTTTTAATAGTATTAAGAAGAGCATAAGGCTGCATGGCGGGTGTTACAAAAGTATAAATGTTCTTATTCTTTATAAAAAAGGAATGTTTCACGTGAAACATTCCTTTATAAACTCTATATTCATTTTTTTCTTTAAATATAAAAAATATTAGGAAAAATCATTTCGGATTCCTGAATGTTTGGAATTCAACAGGTACAAGCGGAACTAAATTATCATTATCGTATTCAGTACAAGGACATGATCCAACAAATGATTTACGAGTTATTAGATTCTGTTTATCTCTTCCTTTGGAGCAATTTATACAAAAGGGATTAGGTAGGTCGCTAATTAGAAGATCAACTAAAGGATTTTTGCCTGATGAAGTTAGATTAAATCAACGAGTCCGTGGTATCCAAGGTGTGGATAGTATTACTAGAATGCTTCCTGATTGGAAAGAGTTTATTTTTGAAGTTGAACAACTTAGTAAAGATTCTTTGGCTGAGAATTTTTTAAATATAAAAAACATAAAAAAAGCACTAGACAAGTTTCGAATGGGGCCTAAACCTGAATTTGCACTGGATATAGAATTTAGAAATTTAATGAGAAGTTTAATTGTTTATCGTTTTATTAAGAGAAAATTTGAAAGGGGGTGAAATAATATGAAAAAAGAATGGAACGCACCAAAATTAGAAGTACTTAATGTTAATATGACAATGGCAGGACCTGGTACTACAATACCAGATTCAGTACAGAATGATCATGATGAAACGGTCCATCATTCATGATAAGTGGTGAATATTCAATGTGGAAAGTCCCTTATACGATTTAAAGGTATAAGGGATTTTTTATTAATTTTTGATGGTATATGGAGTGAAGAAAATGATTAAAACTATACAAAAAACTGGTTATAGAGCGTTCGGATTAAATATATATAGTGATATACCTCTTCCTGAAGCATTTCGAATCGATACATTTAAGGAAATTGTTGATTTAGAAATCGAGATAAAGGATTTATCAAAACTTTGGGAGAAGCAAGTTCTTTTACCAAATCAAGCATATAGTGTTAAGGATCATATGGTTATGTTTCAGGTTCCTGGTACTGCAATATTTAAGATTAAAGATGGTAATAGAATTATAGTTTCTCCTATATCAAATTCTGTGGAAGATGAAATTCGGCTGTATCTACTTGGTACATGTATGGGGATAATATTACTTCAAAGAAAAATCTTACCGTTGCATGGAAGTGCGGTAGATATTAATGGTAAAGCCTATGCATTTATTGGTGATTCCGGGGTTGGTAAATCGACACTTGCTGCTGCATTTTTACAAGAGGGTTTTCAACTTGTAAGCGATGATGTAATACCAGTTCGTTTATCTAATGACAATATTCCAATTATTATACCATCATACCCTCAACAAAAGCTGTGGCAAGAAAGTTTAACTGCATTTGGAATAGACTCGAAACAATATCGTCCTCTATTTGAAAGAGAGAAAAAGTTCGCTATTCCAGTTACTTCTAGTTTTTCGAATGAACCTTTACCTATAGTCGCTCTATTTGAATTGGTCAAAACAGAACAGGGTGAAATTACTCTTCATAAAGTAAATCAACTTGAACAATTCCGAACATTACTTTCACATACGTATCGCAATTTTTTAGTACCACGATTAGGATTATCAGAATGGCATTTTATCGAGTCTGCAAAGATCTTAACAAAAATTCATATGTATCAAATGCAACGCCCAAACACAGGGTTTACAGTAAAAAAACTTGCATCTCAAATTTTAGATGTTATAAAAATGGAGGAGATTTAATAAATAACTTTTTTGATATAGAGGAAAATACTGTAATTCTTTCAGGAATAGGAGGATTTATCTTTGAAACATCTCTTGTACTTTACTAAGCAATTACATAATTATTCAGGAAAAATTCTTTATATTAATCTAATTTGCATGATGTTTATAGGATTCTTTGAGAGTATGGGGATTTTTTTATTAATTCCATTAATAAGTGTGACAGGTATTTTGGATATAAGTACAGACGAAGTCCCTGTGATAAATGGAATTAACGAATTTTTTCTAGGGATTCCTGAAACAATCGGTATTGTAATCATATTAGGTGTATACGTTCTTTTACTTGTTGGACAGAGTATTTTTAAAAGAAATCAAACAATTCTAGGTGTGAAAATTCAACAAAAATTTATTAGACATTTAAGGGATGACACTTATAGAAGTTTGCTTCAAGCAAATTGGGGATTTTATTTAAAAAAGAGGAAATCAGATATCGTCAACATTATGGCAAATGAAACATTTCGTGTTAGTGCGGGTGTTAATTTATTTTTACAGTTTTTATCTTCATTTATTATTACATTTATTCAAATTGGTATAGCTTTTTACTTATCAGCTACAATGACTAGTTTAATTTTATTATTTGGATTGATTATGCTCTTTTTTTCTAGAAAATTTATTAAAAAGTCTAAATCATTAGGAAAAGAAAATTTCCATTTAGCACAAACATATATGGCAGGTGTAACTGAGCATTTTAACGGAATTAAAGATATCAAAAGCAACTCCTTAGAAAAATCTCATTTGAGTTGGTTTCTCTCTTTAAGTAAAAAGATGGAAAATAATAGAGTGGAATTTACCACTCTTAATACAACTTCACAGATGATGTTTAAAATTGTTTCTGCCTTTTTAATTGCGATTTTTGCTTATTTTTCGATAAAAATGTTCATGGCTAAGCCTGCGCAATTAATGCTAATTACAGTTATCTTTTCAAGGCTATGGCCAAGGTTTCAAAGTATTCAATCTAATTTAGAGCAACTAAGCTCTACTATTCCTTCTTTTAAAGCCTTAGTGGATTTACAAAAGGAATGTCTGGAAGCTAAAGAATTAATTGATTTAGGACATAAATCAATACAGTCATTTGAGATAAAATATGGATTATCTTGCCGGGATGTTTATTTTAAATACGATAAAAATAATCATACTTATGTTCTAGAAAATATCAATATAGATATACCAGCTAATCATATGACAGCTATTGTAGGGAAATCAGGTGCCGGTAAGAGTACCTTAATTGATCTTCTAATGGGTTTAAATCAACCCGATCAAGGAGAGGTTACTGTAGACCATAATCCTCTTACAAGTGATTGCTTGTTATCATTTAGGAAATCCATTAGTTATATCCCTCAGGATCCCTTTCTATTCAATGCAACGATACGAGAGAATTTGATGACCGTTAATTCCAAGGCAAGTATAGAAGATATTTGGGAGGCTTTAGATTTTGCAGCAGCAGCTGATTTTGTTGAAAAGCTACCTCAAGGTTTAGATACAATGATTGGAGATAGAGGCATTAGATTATCTGGAGGAGAAAGGCAACGACTTGTGTTAGCCCGGGCAATCTTGCGTAAACCATCAATACTTGTGTTAGATGAAGCAACGAGTGCGCTAGATACAGAAAGTGAAGCAAAGATTCAGAAGGCTATTGATCAATTAAAAGGAAGCATGACGATTATTGTCATTGCTCATCGCTTATCTACCATACGTAATGCGGATCAAGTGTTAGTCTTGGATCAAGGCTCAATTATTCAAGCGGGTAAATACAATGAGTTAGCAAGAGAAAAAAGAGGTATGTTTAGCTACTTACTAGGTAATCAACTAGAATCAAGTGTATAATCTGAATGGTATTAACTTCTCTATAATATATGAAATAGTAGGAATTGATTGCATATGTCTTGTATTTTTTAATGTAAAAAGCCGTCATCTTTAACGATCATCATAATTATGGTCGTTTGAGATGACGGCTTTTTAGTTCTAACAATAATTTATGGCGATTTAACGAAAGTACTTAAAACAGGTTTGCAGCAATTATATAAATTATATTTACTGTATTAGCATAGGAATAATTAGCTCGTTACTGTTCGTATTTAGTTCTTTATAATGAACAACTAGTTCTTCTAAAGTGGTATTATTATACTGTTATTTTTTAACATAGTTTATCTTTAAAATTACATATAACAATATTGATAATGTGTAGCATAATAC
>NZ_JBALMO010000173.1:0-10229 GCF_036963345.1 Bacillus sp. JJ722 | reverse complement strand
ATTCAATGTACTATGTATCAATTTGGAAAATCCTTCAGATACATACATATTTTTAATAAAGTGTGTATTTTTTATAAAATTTTCTTCTATTACGAACATTTTTTTGCCTAAAAAGATATTCATTCGTTCCTTCATGATGTATAATTAAAAATACATTTCAGAAAACTTATGCAAAAAATATACAGTGAGCTTATATTTAAATAGTTAATTTACTGAAATTTCTAATATTTTATGTAAATTACCCAAACTGTTACCAAGGCTTTTCATGCGTAATTTACATGTATTTCTTCCGTTGCTTAAAAATTAAAATAAACATCTTTTAAAAGGGGAGTTAATAAATATGGCTATTTTACAAGAAATTCAACAAGAATCTATGCAAATCGCAAAGGATTATGTCAATGAAGTTTATGAAGCAGTAAAAAAGCGCAACCCAAATGAAAGTGAGTTTCATCAAGCAGTAAAGGAAATATTCGATTCTCTTGTTCCAGTTTTTGCAAAACACCCAGAATATATGAAATACAGTGTTTTAGAAAGAATATCTGAACCTGAAAGAGTCATTATGTTCCGTGTTCCTTGGGTAGACGATCAAGGGAAAGTTCAAGTAAACCGCGGTTATCGCGTTCAATTCAACAGTAACATCGGTCCTTATAAAGGTGGTCTTCGTTTCCATCCCTCCGTTAATACTAGCATCATCAAATTTTTAGGTTTCGAACAAATTTTCAAAAATTCCCTAACAGGCCAACCAATCGGTGGTGGTAAAGGCGGATCTGACTTTGATCCAAAAGGAAAATCAGATATGGAAGTTATGCGATTTACGCAAAGCTTCATGACTGAATTATGTAAGCATATTGGTCCTGACATTGATGTACCAGCAGGTGACATCGGCGTTGGAGCTAGAGAAATTGGTTATTTATTCGGTCAGTACAAACGTATTCGCGGCGCCTTTGAAGCAGGCGTATTAACAGGTAAAGGGCTTGGCTATGGCGGAAGTTTAACAAGAACTGAAGCTACTGGGTATGGTACAGTTTACTTCGTTGAAGAAATGTTAAAAGACAAAGGCTTAAGCTTTAATGGAAGTACTGTTGTTGTTTCAGGTTCTGGTAATGTTTCAATCTACGCTATTGAAAAAGCACATCAATTAGGTGCCAAAGTAGTAGCATGTAGCGATTCAAACGGTTATGTTTATGATCCAAATGGTATTAATTTAGATACCGTTAAACAATTAAAAGAAGTAGAACGAAAAAGAATTCAAGAATATGTTGTAGCACACCCTGAGGCTACTTATGTAGAAGGTTGTGAAAACATCTGGTCAATCTCTTGCGATATCGCCTTACCATGCGCGACTCAAAACGAGATTAACGAAGATGCCGCGAAATTGTTAGTAGCAAATGGTGTTAAAGCAATTGGTGAAGGTGCCAACATGCCATCTACACTTGAAGCAATCGATGTATTCTTAGCAAGCGGTGTACTATTCGGGCCAGCTAAAGCTGCAAATGCAGGTGGCGTAGCTGTTTCTGCGTTAGAAATGGCACAAAACAGCAGCAGAATGCCATGGTCATTCGAAGAAGTAGATGAAAAGTTACATGAAATTATGAAAAATATCTACCAAAACAGCGTAATTGCTGCGGAAGAATACGGCCACCCTGGTAACCTTGTTGTAGGTGCCAACATCGCTGGCTTTATTAAAGTAGCAGATGCAATGATCGCTCAAGGTGTTGTTTAATATCATTAATACTAACCCAGCAATCAACTATCATGAGTTGATTGCTGGGTTTTTGTGCTTTATTCTATTTGAAAAAAGTACCGTGTTCTGAGATGGGTTCAAAGCCAATCATTATGTCTTTCCTAATAAAATTGATAATATATTGAAAAAGAAGGTTTCAATATACTACTTATATCAATATAGAAAGAAGGATAAACTCATGACTTTCGAAAGTAGAGAGCTTAAAGATATAACATATTCCGTATTAGACCTTTCTCCAATTATTGTAGGCGGAACAGCACAGGATGCTTTTCGAAATTCGCTTGATCTTGCACAACATGTTGAGAAATGGGGCTATACCCGCTTTTGGTTAGCTGAGCATCACAATCACCCTGGTGTTGCAAGTTCCGCTACCTCAGTGTTAATCGGCCATATAGCTGCAGGAACGAAATCTATCCGCGTTGGTTCAGGAGGCATTATGCTACCCAATCATGCTCCCCTTGTTATTGCTGAACAATTTGGTACACTCGAATCTCTATATCCCGGTCGCATAGATTTAGGTATTGGTCGTGCACCCGGAACTGACCATGCAACTACATATGCTTTAAGAAGAGATAGCCGTAATGGTGCTAACGATTTCCCTATGAATTTACATGAACTCCGCTCTTACTTTAATCCGGCATTAAGTAGTAATCGCAATACAGTAAAAGCCTATCCAGGCGAAGGTCTATCCATTCCTATTTGGCTGCTAGGTTCAAGCGGATATAGCGCTCAATTAGCAGGACAACTTGGATTGCCATTTTCATTTGCCAATCATTTCGCACCTGAAAACACCATGCCGGCATTGCATCTTTATCACAGTAGTTTCCAACCTTCTGATGTACTTGCTCAACCTTATACAATGATTGGCGTAAATGTTATTGCCGCTGACACAGATGACGAAGCGAAAAAGCTTGCAACATCCATGCAGCAACAATTTTTGAAATTAATTCGAAATGCACCTGGACCACTTGAACCACCAATTGATTATTTAGATTCCATTACAAATGATTTGGAGAAAGAAGCTCTTCAATCTCGTGCATCTGCCTCAATCATCGGTAGTCCGTCAACGGTGAAAGAAAAGCTAACAGCTTTAATTAATGAAACACAAGTTGATGAAATAATTGTTAATAGCTCCATTTATGATCATAAGGCTCGATTACGCTCTTATGAAATTGTTTCTGAAATTCTAAAATAACTAATAACCCAATCGACTAAGATTGGGTTATTTTACTTTCTACCTAACTATCGGTAGGTGAATTTTTTTGAAATAAAAAAGCAGTACTCATTCAATCTGAAATCAACTGCTTTTCTCCAATATACAGTTACTCTTCATTTAATAAAGCTTTAGATTTTTTCGTCTGCCCATTTTTGTCTATTGTAGGAATAAGGAACATCGATACTAATTGGCAAAACGCAATCGAGCAAAGAATAAATCGAACATGAAAATAAGGAAAAACCAAACCACTGATTAATAAAATAGTATAGGTAGAAAGTACAATTTCAAATTTACTTCTGAGGGTTAATCCTCCACGTTCTTTAAAAGGAACCACATATTTCTTATACACTTTTCGGTTCTTAATCCATTCTTCATTCTTCTTTGAACTTTTAGCAAATAAAGCTGCAGCTAATAAAATTAATGGCGTAGTTGGTAACAGTGGCACGACTACACCGATCATTCCCAATAGAAAGCTAATCCACCCCAATGACAAGAATATTTTTTTCTTCAAGTAATCAGCTCCTTCTTTCCTTAGCATCAATATAGAAATAGCTCCGTAGCTCAAATATATTTATACAATAAAAAACATACTCAAATCGTTAAAACAGTTAGTGAATAACTGAGCATGTTAAATTCGATCCAATAGTCAAATATTAATATGACAATAAATCTTACAATACACAAGGTTATTATACAAATTTATGAATGTATTTGTCTATCATTACTATTCAATATTATTTTTTCTTGAATATTCGATATTTACAAGTCAATTTCAATAAAGTGAAACTTTAATTAATAGAGATTTTCGTCCTCCCCCAACGATTGTTAGTTGAACCAATCGGGTTCTTACTGGAGCTTCATCTCCCGCTTTAACGTCTTCGCTTCTACTTTCGTTTTGAAGTGGAGT
This sequence comes from Bacillus sp. JJ722, assembly GCF_036963345.1. Lineage (NCBI taxonomy): Bacteria > Bacillati > Bacillota > Bacilli > Caryophanales > Bacillaceae > Bacillus > Bacillus sp. JJ722. The sequence goes on along the minus strand of NZ_JBALMO010000173.1, from coordinate 6,362 downwards.
CTTAGCGCCAGTTTGAACGAGATAAAAAACAGCGCTATGTCAACCAATGACACAATGTTCAACAAATTCGTGGTAACATCACACCGCTTAATCGATGTAACGGCCGATTTACTCCAAGTGGGGTTTGTAATAATAATTGACCTTTTGGAATTAAACAAGAATGGCTAGAAAAATACCCTATTGAATTATCTGGTGGTGAGCTGCAACGAAGCTAAAGTTTGCGACCGAATTATTAGAGTTAACGATTTTTAATGAGATACACATAGAGCTGTCTATAAAACCACTCTATCAAGCTAGCTTTAAACCCAGTAGAGTGGTTTTAGATTTATGCTTCTCGATGAGAAATATCGCCTTCCATGACAAATTTCATTTGCCCGTTATCGATCTCTAATACTGTCAAACTAGTATCATATATATATGGAGGTTCCCACAGGTTTTCAAGAGAAAGGTTCTTTATATGTTTGAGTAGCACTTTAATAACAACAGTATGTGTAACGACTAATATATTGCCACTTTCGTTTTCCGAAGTGATACGTTGTAAAAATTGTTCTACTCGATTTTGTACGTCAGCAAAGCTTTCTCCAATAGTTGCTTCAAAGCGATGAGGTTCATAGAAAAATGCACGATACATTTCAACATCTTGTTCATCTAACTCGTCTTCTGTCTTCCCTTCCCAATTCCCCATATGTATTTCTCTTAAAGAATCATCTGTCAAAATTTGCTGCTTTCTTTCACCTAGAATACACTCAGTAGTAGTAATAGTTCGATTACTTGGACTTGAATAAACCGCTTGAAATTCAATATCTTGCAATCTATTTCCAAGCAGCTTAGCATGGTGTATGCCTTTTTCCGTCAATGCGGAGTCCTTCCATCCTTGTAACCTTTTCTGAGTATTCCAAATAGTTTCTCCATGCCTTGTTACATATAACTTTAACAAAATGACTTCCCCCTTACTAATTTATGATTGATTTCTGAATGTAATTTTTATCTATATTGCTATTTTATCACTTTTCTTCACAATGTATGTAGTGACCGCTATTGGAGATGGGGGATGGACGCCTCCCACCGATTAAAGTTTCACTTTATCTATTTCACGTAAACTACTTCGGAGTGCTAACAAAACGTAAAAAGGCTGTTCGAAAAGTGATTTTCAATCACTTTTCAAACAGCCCCGCTAATAGTTTATGACAATAATACTTTCAATAAAAATGTTAATTATAATTCATTTAATAGATTCATTACAATTTTCGCTGAGTTTTCAGCCGCTTTCACTTCGAACTCTTCATAAGTTACATTCGCTTCACCATTTGCTAGGTCAGAAATTGAACGAATGATTGTGACAGGAACTTTATTTACACTCGCAACGTGAGCGATTGCCGCACCTTCCATCTCAGCAGCATAAGCATTGTGATCCTTCACTAATGAAGCTTTAAGATCAGCATCACTTACAAAGATGTCACCTGAAGCAATTGTACCAATATATGCTTTGTTTTCTTTCAATACTTCGTTTGCTACTTTTTGTGTTTTTTCAGCTAATGCTTTGTCTGTTTCAAAGTAAGTTGGTTCACCATTCTCAGACATATCTGAGATATATCCTTTTTTGTGACCGAATACGGTAATATCCATATCATGCTCTACCGCACGATTTGAAACCACTACATCGCCAACTTTTAATTCACTATATAATCCCCCAGCTACACCGGTGTTAATTAGCGTACTTACTTTGAAATCATCAATTAGAATTTGGGTACATAATGCCGCATTTACTTTACCTACACCTGATTTAACAATAACAACTGGCTTTCCATTTAAATCTCCAGCATGGAATTCTAAACCAGCTTTCTTTGTTACTTTTACATTCTCAAGTTCAGATTTTAACGTCGTTACTTCTGAGTCCATCGCTCCAATAATACCGATAGGTTGTACTTGTTCTTTCTTCTCGTTTGCTGGTGCTGATTCTTTTGCCTTATCCTCAGATGAGCATCCAGTAAGAATTGCAAATAGCGCCATCATAATGACTACAATCTTCTTCATTTTGTATATCTCCTTCAATACTTTACTATATTCTTTCGACAGTGATTATTATATTAATATAACGCGTACTATGTCAACTAAAAATACGAATATTAATAAAGAAGTAACTACGTAATATTCGTTTTTAAAACAAATAATAACTAAACACCCATAAAACCATTCATCATTAAAGCTAAATCACAAACTTTTTTTTAAAAAACCTTAACAAAAAAAAGCACAGAGCGTTACGCTCTGCACCTTTTATGTTGTCATTTTTAATGTAATAACACTAAGAATTAAAATTGTTAATGATATGATTTGACCTTTATTTAATTTCTCTTTGAACCAAATAACACCAAGAGCCGTAATACCGATTGCCCCTACTCCTGCCCAGACTGCATAAGCAACACCAGGAGGAATCTCTCTCATTGAATATGTTAACATCGAAATAGAAATTGCAAATCCTACTACCACAATAACAATCGGTGTTTTTCGCTTCCATCCATCAATATATTTCATCGCACACGTCGCAACAACTTCTTCTAGTCCAGCTAAAATTAAAAATACCCAAGCCATTATGAATGACTCCTTTCATTCTCTGGTTTGTCGCTAGTGGACATTTTTAAACCAATAATCCCAACTAATAGCCCTAATACCGCTATTCCTTGAACCAAAGAAAATTCTTCTCCCATTAACACACTAATAAAGTATGTTCCAATGGTACCTATACCAACGAAAACACTGTATGCAACTGCTACTGGTATTTGTTTATACGATATAATTAACAGCACGAAGCTGATTGCAATAATTGCTATTAAAATAATCCATTCGATTGGAGTTGATACAACCTTTAAGCTAGATGCCCAAATAACTTCTAGCGCTCCAGCAATCAACACTAATACCCAACCCATAATTTCACTCTCCATATTTCATGACTGACCGTCAGTCTTTATATTTCATAAGAAAAGTAGATAAAACAACCTTATCTACTTCTTCAATCCAATCGCTCTATAAATAAATTGTGCAATTTCTTTTTTGTAGTACCCGATTGAATCTTGTTGTTGATCTTGAAAGTAATATCTTTCTGCTGCGTGGTCGATAAGGTTAATAATAATCTGAGAAGCATGGCGTGTATCCATCTCATCAGTAATGTAACCTTCCGCCCTTCCTTGATTCAGCTGTGCCTCTAACCAATTATAATACGGTCCATAAATGCTTTCCCATTTACTAAAAAACTTTTCATAGGCAAATCTTGAATACGATAGCAGTATGATGTTTTTATACGTATTAGTGTGGTTAAACTGTACATTGATAATTGTTTCAATTAACTTCTCTATTGTCTTATTCTCTAAGTTGTCATATTGAGTTTGAATTTCTACCATTGTATTTTTTAATAAAGACTCGGTTAGAGCCGGTACAAGTGCTGCCTTAGAATCAAAATAAAGGTAAAAGGTACCCTTAGCCACTTGAGCCTCACATACAATATCTGAAACTGCTGTTTTATCAAATCCCTTTTCAGAAATTACTTTATGAGCAGCATGTAGAATTCGTTCGTATTTATCACCTTTTTTCGCCATTTACTAATAACCACCTTTTACTAAGAAAAGCGGAAGCGCCTTGCTTATCGACGTACGTACTGGAGGGACTTCGACTGAGATAAAGGAAACACGATGAGCTGATAAGCGAATCGATGTTGACTTATCGTAGGGAGAAAGCCTGAAGTACGCTAGGCGATAGGCGCTGGAGCTAGACACTTATCTAAGTTCAGAAAACTATACTTTCTTAATCAACCAACACCGTCCTTTTGAAGTGAAGCTCATACTTCAAACCTAAAAGGAAACACTACGCAGGTATAAGACATTCATTCTTTCAAAACCCGCTTTTTGTTACCAAAACGAATTGGCTTAAAAAACCACGTGTGGCAGGTGTAAGGTTAGCTAACCTAAAAATGACCCGCGGTCATTTCTTTATTATATTATCTCTTTTTCATCTTTATGTCAAAAAAAAAATGAGTAACAATGTCACCCATTTTTTATAAAGTTAAGAAGAAATGGCGCTTTTTTCTTATTTCCCACAACATTTCTTATATTTTTTCCCGCTACCACATGGACAAGGTTCGTTTCTTCCTACTTTCGCTTTCAGCTTTTGATTTGCTTCAGGAGTAGTTTGAGGTGATAATTCAATTGGTGTATGTCCTTTTAATGACCACAGTCTTGTATTATTCATAACATTAACAACAAATGGAATGAATCGTTGTAAGTCTTCTACGTCTTTAAACTGAAGATATTTGCCAAACAACCCTACAACCTCTGCTAATGCCTCACCGGATTGGATCATAAACATACATTCTCCAATTAATTCATCCATCATATCAGCAGATACTTCATACTGTTTATTGACATATTGAATTAAATCTTGAACTTGCTTTGTACGATTATAATGTTCATGTCGATTCATTGTATACATTAATTCTTCTGGGATTGGATAGTAATCTAATTCCGCTTTAGCAGATTGTAGACGCTTTAATCCTTCTACATCCTCAATCAAATCATCTACAAGATAATCACCGCTGATTTTGAATGAATTATAATATTGCCCTAAATGATTGATATATTGTATAAACCATTTCGCATCAAGCTTTTCACCAATGTGATTTTCAACCATCGATTGTGCCGTAGCTATTTCAACCATTCCATAATAGCGAATCATACCAAATAATAGGTTTGTGATTTTTTGATTTTTATTCACTAAAGACTTCAATTGAGCTGGATCTAATTTAAAGAACTGAGCCATTACTTCTTGAGGCATTACTAGTATTGGCTGTTCTTCCTGCACAGCTGGGTGGATGTAACCAATACTGCTTAAATAGAACATATCTTCAAGCTCTAACTGTTCCGTTTCAATAATGCCACTTTTAGACATAAGGCGTAGAATTGCAGCATACTGATCTACGTCTAACAATTCTGCTTTGCTAGCCACAGACTGAGGGATATGCTCATTTAATGCCACAACAAGCTCTTTCTTACGTAAAGAACTCATATTCTTTAATTCTAAATTACGACGAATATTCTTTAATTGATCCATGTTTAACGTGTTCAATAATGTCTCTAACTTATATTCGTCCACTACTTCTACATTCATTACTTTCTTTTCCTCCTAATATAAAAAGCGAACAACTAATATTCACTAGTAAATCTTATATACCGATAACAATCACTTCTAGCATCAACCATTTTATCGATGAATAAAAAAAGAAGCAATACTTCATTCCTTTTCACACTAAGATATAGTTAAATTCTAGACAAATTAATAACATAAAACTTATTTTAACACTTTTGGTTGTTTATTTCATTTTATTAATTTATACAGCTAATCATCTATTAATGAGAAACAAACAATGATGCTTTCCTATTTTAAAACAAAGTAAAACACAACGATATTTTTATAGTATCGTTGTGTTTTCATCTTTATACTTGTTGCTCATTCGCTCACTACAATCAAACTTATAATTCCATACCATTCAGCAAATCACGTAAAGCCTTTAATTCTTCTACTGATAATGTCACACCTTTTCCCATCTTTTCATGTTCAGGTGACCAATCTCGCAAATCATATTTAGCTGCTTTACCATTCCAACTAATAAGATTTAATTCCTTATTCCACCCTTTAGGTGACTCAGATAATGTTCCGATTTGTTGTTTAATTTCATATTTAATCTCTGCCATGTTAGTACCTCCACACTCTTTTTCGTCCTTTGATAATAACATTATTCCCCAAAATAATCATAAATTCCTCCATACATTTTTGGCGTTTCACTTCTTCATCCTTTACACTAGAGTCAAATACAATGGAAATAAGGAGTGAAAAAATGGCAGAGCATCGCTTTCATTTACAAGCAAACTGGCCAGGTTTACGAAATGATGTGGGAGAGATTAAAACTGGTAACCTGCAAACAAAAGTCTCCATACCACCGGAAATGGATGGTCCAGGAATTGGTACTAATCCTGACGAAATGCTTCTTGGTGCAGCTGCAACCTGCTACATTATTACACTCGCGGCTATGTTAGAGCGACGACAATTAGAGAAAGTTAGCTTAACAATGACATCGGAAGGCATCGTTGATGTCAAAAAAGGTGTAATCACTTACAAAAAAATCATTCATCGACCTGAGATTGTCCTTACAAGTAATGCTACCGACCAAGACTGCAAACTAGCGCAAAAGTTCGCGGAAAAAGCAGAAACATCCTGCATGATTAGCCGTGCTATTCGTGGCAATGTAGAAATAGAATTGGAAGCTACAATTAGAAAAGCGGAAGCGCTCGTTTAGCGACGTATGGACTGGAGCCCTC
>NZ_JBALMO010000172.1:0-18347 GCF_036963345.1 Bacillus sp. JJ722 | reverse complement strand
CAAATCTTTACGAATTTCTTTCAATTATTTATATTAATATTTTATTTTTAGTTTTTAAAAATCTATTGTTAATTTAGAACATGATTTTTATTATACACAATTATATCATTTCTTAAATAGAATCTCATTTCAAAAAATTATATTTTTTTGAAATGAGATTCACAGGCTAAAAATTATAAAATACAGGTATATATTCACATATCCATTTCTGTTACACTAGTAAGTATTATGACAAATTCTAGGAGTGAGATTATGGGAGCAACTTCTGATTTCAAAATTGAAGATATGATCGTATTAACTGGCATTTCAGAAACACTTTCAAAGATGGATAGCATTCTAGATCTAGTTAAACCTACATTTACAAACTACTTCGGTCAACCTTATCAATACGATTATGAAAAGCTAAAGCAAATTCCGCAAAATAATCGCTATGCTGTTCTAACAACAGAAATTCTAGGTGATGATAATGACGCTGAAGTAATGTTTGGATTTGATTTTGATAGTGCGGAGGAAAATCAAGCACCCACTCTATTTGCAAGCTTATACTGCCAAGAAGATCATCCAATCGGGTATGCCTTACTAGAAATTGTTCGTTCCAAAACTAGCTCATTTGACTACTATGATGATGATGGACTAGTAATCGCTTGGTTTGAAATACCAATAGTCACATTTCTACCTTTAACCAATCAACAAGAAGAAATGGTTAATTGGTTTATTGAAAAATTAACCGAAATTAAAGAAGTTATAAATACAATGTCTCAAATTCGTATATAATATTGCCTCTAAACGAAAATGCATTAAAAAAAGCTCAGTCATAGGTGTATTCAACAACCTATTGACTGAGCTTTTTTATTCATTCTTATGCAGCTTCAATCGCTTCACAAAGAGCGAATATAAAGCTATAAATTAATTGATAAGCTTCCTGAAGAGTCATCTCTTCTTTAAATCCATTCACATAGTTAAGTGTAAAATTCAGATCCCACAATCCATCAGCTTGACTAAACATCAAATCAAATTTCGCAGAATCACCCTGTAATGTATTCGATAAATAAGACTTAATCAAAGGCTCATATTTCTTTTGAAGTTTTAAGCCTAACATAACATCATATGTTCCGAACACATCATCAACCTCTAACGAAATTGCATCAACACCAATGATATCAAAGTAATCACTTTCCAAATAAATAAACTGATTCTTGTGCTTCATTAAATAACTTAATGATTCATTTAAAAACGTAGCATCCTCCTCCGTAAGTAATTCTTCCGTTTCTTTATCACAAACTTCGATATAAACATCTGAAAAGCGTGATGAAGGATCATTTTCTATGTACGTTACATTCCCATTATCAAATAACTGATGTCTTTCCATATATTCTTTTTCCTCTTTAAATAATCCAATTTGTTTTGAGTCATTTTTTTGTTCGTTTAATAATTCTTCAAGATATCGTTCCATTTGTTTTTTTAACATATTAATCCTCCTACGGTTACTTCAATTATTATTAGTAGTATATACTTTTTACAATTCGATTTCTAAGCAAACAGGACAATGATCGCTCCCCATTATTTCGGCATGTATTTGTGAATCTTTCAATACATCGGTTAATCGATTTGAGATGATAAAATAATCAATTCTCCAACCAATATTTCGTTCTCTAACCATACGCATATATGACCACCAAGTATAGGCATTTTCTTTATCTGGATAAAGATATCTAAAGCTGTCTACAAATCCGGATTCTAACAACAGTGTCATTTTATTTCTTTCTTGATCAGTAAAACCAGAGTTTCCTCGATTAGACTTTGCATTTTTCAAATCTATTTCTTGATGTGCAACATTTAAATCTCCACAGAAGATTACTGGCTTTACTTTATCTAGTTCATTTAAATATGTTCGAACTTCTTCTTCCCAATCTAATCTGTAATCCAATCTTGATAAATCTCTTTTCGAATTAGGAGTATACATTGTTATGAAGTAAAAATTCTCAAATTCTAATGTAATTACTCTACCTTCGGGCTCAGAATCGTTTGATCCCAGTCCATATGAAACAGAAATAGGTTCTCTTTTAGTAAAAATAGCCGTACCAGAATAACCTTTCTTCTCCGCGTAATTCCAATATTGATAATAATTATCCAATTTTAACTGGATCTGCCCTTCTTGTAATTTAGATTCTTGAATGCAAAATATATCAGCATCCACACTTTTGAAATAATCCATAAAACCTTTTTTTATACATGCACGAATACCGTTTACATTCCATGATACTAGTTTCATATTTTTATTTGTCTGCTCCCCATTTTCTTATTTTGCAAAGTTTAATCTATAATTAACACGTTATATGGTTACTATAGCATTGATTATTCACATTTTAACAAAAACAAAAACATGCACAGTAATTATTGTACATGTTCATTGAATTAATAGTATACATTTCTATATTTAAAAAACAAATTTTTATAACTAAATAAGCTTTTACAAAATAATAAAAGCGCTATGTCCCAATACCAACATATAATGTATTCGCTTTCACTTCCATCTTTTGAATCGTGCCAAATGGTATAGCTTTTACTTTGTCGATTTCATTTACATTTAGACATACCAAACCTTTGATAAAAGATACTGTAGGGATTGTGTTAAAAACTTTCTTTTTAATCCATCCTTGATTGATCGGTTTCATGTTGATAATTTCAAAATATAAATTACGACCTTCTGCTCGTATCGGAATGATTTCAACATAAAAAGCAATATCAAATACTTTTTTGGCCATTCCACTCACCACTACTGATGTATTATTAATTACAACATCAAGATTTGAAATACCCTCTATCTTTTGTTTCCTGAAAAGATGCAGAAGCATTTCCGCTTTTATTGGTATCGTCACATACTTCTCTTCAAATCTGTTTTTCATTTGTGACATCATCCAAATATCATCATATCGAACATCATTGTTTATATTTTTCACAATCGCCCCTCCCATCAAAGATGAATTTTCTACATACTATGTAATTTACCCAACTTACGTTCTTAGTCTGATTGAAACATTTCAATTATGTAGTTTCGAAAAAGCTGTGCTGTCGGAGAATACGCTTTACCTTTCATCCAAGCAATACCAATTTGTCTTTGACAATATGGATTTGAAATCGATAATTTCTTAATTTTATCTGAACTTATGCCGCTAAATGCAGGAATAATGGTTACTCCTAATCCTGAGGAAACAAGACCCGCTAATGTTGATACATCTTCCCCTTCGAATTTAATCTTTGGCGAAAATCCTGCTTGTTGACAGAAACTCTCGGTCGTTTCGCGCATCCCCATTCCTTTTTTAAAACCAATAAAATGATCGTTTGCTAAATCATCAAGTGTAATAGATGTTTTTTCTGCTAAGCGATGGTTCGCCGGGACATAGGCAAATAATTCTTCCTGAAACAATAGATGCCAAACTATGTTTGGATCAGGTTCTATTGGCCCAACTAGACAATAATCAATTTCACCGTCCAATAATTGATGGATACTAACCATAGTAGAACTCTGATGAATCTCTAACTCAACATCCGGATATTCCTCATTAAAACGACTAATTATTTGGGGTACAATATATATGCCTAAAGTTAATAAAAAAGAAAACGAAACTGTACCTGTAAATGGGTTTTGTAATTGATGTATTTCCTCAATCCCAGTGGAAATTTCCAATAATCCTTTTTCTACTCGTTTTAGAAAAAGCTTTCCATACTTATTTAATTTCACAGTCCTACCAACTCGATCAAATAGTGCTATCCCAAGTTCTTGTTCCATTTTAGTAATTGATCGAGTCAACGCTGGCTGAGAAATAGATAGGATTTCAGCTGCTTTTGTAAAATGTTCCGTCTTCGCAACTACGCGAAAATATTCAAGCTGTTGCCATTCCATCGTGCTCATCCCTCCCGATTCATAACCAAAAGGTATCGTTTATATAATTATAATACATTGGACGTTATAATACTTCAAGGAGTAAACTCTATGTATACAGTATTAATGAAGTCATTTGAAGGAGAGGTTCTTCTTGAGTTACACAGAGGCCGGTAGTAAATCATATAAGCAAATATTAGTGAGTATGCTGCTTGGGAGTTTAGTTACATTTGCAATACTTTATAGTCCACAGACATTAATCAGTACATTTTCAAATGAATTTAATATCTCGCCATCTACATCAAGTTTCACCATTTCATTTGCTACTATAATGATGGCATTTACTATGCTAGTTGTTTCAGTATTTTCGAATGCTTGGGGACGTAAAAAAATCATGGGCTTGTCGCTATTACTAACATCCTTATTAAGTTTGTTATCTGCATTCAGTCCAACATATGAAATTTTACTTTTCTTAAGGGTATTAGAAGGTATTACATTAGCTGGTTTCCCAGCAATCGCCATGACTTATTTAAGTGAAGAAATTGCACCAATGAACATTGGCAGAGCTATGGGGGTATATATTGGTGGCTCAGCTGTTGGAGGCTTTGTGGGTAGATTAATAGTTGGTACTTTAACAGATCATTTTTCTTGGAATATTGCCCTACTTATCTTAAGTATTTTCAGTTTAATATGTAGTTTATTGTTTTGGATTTACTTACCTGAATCGAAAAATTTTAAAAAGGTAAATGTATCATTTTCGCATTGGTCAAAAGGAATAACAACCAGTATACGAAACTATAAACTTCTTTATTTATATGGAATTGGGTTTATCTTTCTAGGCATTTATGTTGCATTATTTAATTATATTGGTTTTCCTTTATCAGCAGAGCCATATAATTTAAATCATACATTGATTGGTTTTCTGTTCATATTACAATTAGTTGGTTCATGGAGTTCATTTATTTTCGGTAAATTAACAGAACGCTACTCTCGTCAAACATTGTTGATTTGGGCAATTGTACTTGTCACTACAGGGGCATTTATGACACTTGTAGGAAATTTATTCTTTATGATTAGTGGAATTGCAATATTTGCATTTGGTTTCTTCGCTGGTCACACAGTTGCTAGTGGTTGGGTAAGCTCTATTGCTTCTTTAAAATCTAGAAGTTATTCATCTTCATTATATTTATTCTTCTATTACGCAGGTTCTAGCGTAATCGGTTGGTCAGGAGGATTGTTCTTAAGCTTTGCTGGTTGGAGTGGTGTTATTTTGATGATTTGTGGATTTATCCTAATAAGTGGTATATTACTTCTACAATTGACTCGATCACATCGTATCTCTTCACAAGTGAACCATAAAAACTTACGAAGCACCCACTAAATGTTAGGTGCTCCGTAAGTTTTTTATTTTATCGCGTAAAACTTTGGTCGTCGGTCTTTTACACTCGGTAGTTTCCCTCTAACTCTTGCAATTCTTTCATGATCGATATCTGTCATGACTAATGCTTCTTCTTCTCCAGCATTTGCTAATACTACACCCATTGGATCTAGAACCATGCTTCTACCTGTATAAATATTATCAACTTGATTTGAAGCTACAATGAATACTGTGTTTTCAATTGCTCGAGCTTTCAATAAAACTTGCCAATGTTCTTCTTTCATTGGACCTTTCACCCATCCAGCTGGAATAATAAACATATCTGCTCCTTGAAGTGCCAACTGTCTTGCAATTTCAGGGAACCTTAATTCATAGCAAACCATTACACCGATCTTACCGAATTCTGTATCTACAACTTGGTAAGGGTTTTCACCTGCAACAATCGTATCTGATTCAACATAATTAAAAGCATCATATAAATGTGTTTTACGATATGCTTGAATGATTTTTCCTGTTCTATCGATAAATACGGTTGTATTATAAGCGCGTAATTCAGCATTTTCTTTCGTTTCAAACACACCACAAACAACATAAATATTGTTTTTACGAGCTGCCTCCTTCAAACCTTCGACAAATGGGCCATTTAATGGTTCAGCTACATCAACAGGCAAAACGCCAGATCCAGGAATAATCAACGCCATATACATTTCTGGCAAAACAACTATGTCCACACCTTTTTTCTTTGCTGATTCAATATATTTCTGTGCTTTCTTTAAATTAGCTTGTTTATCTAAACTTGAAGATAATTGCGCAATGCCTATTCTCATTTAAACGTCCCCCTATTTTGCACATTAATTAAAGTATTTATATTCTATTTTTCCTAAAGCTACTACTTTATTAATTCGTTCAATTATATAGTCTAGTTTAACCTATTTGAAACGTACGATAAAACGATAAATTCTGAAAATTAGATTTTACAGTAATTTCTTTTGATTAATAACCTATAAAAGTATTACAATATATTAGTGACCAGTCGGTCAAATGTTTTACTACTCTGATTAGGAGAACGATAAATGGAGACACTATCAACGACAAACATTAAAGAATGGTCTTCTTTCATGATGAAGTATAGATTTGCTTTAGATGAAATGAATACGAAACTAAAAATATTAAATGAAGAATTTCAAATATTACATGACCATAACCCAATAGAACATATTAAATCACGTATAAAAAAACCAAAGAGTATTAAAAGTAAGCTTGAACGAAAAGGATTGGAACCATCCTTTGAGACAATTGAAGCGAATCTATTCGATATTGCTGGTATTCGAGTAACATGTTCCTTCATCTCAGATATNNTTGTGAGAGTAAAAGATTATATTGCGAACCCTAAACCGAATGGATACAAAAGTTTACACTTAATAGTTACCATCCCTGTTTTCTTGACAGATCGCACTGAAATCGTTCCTGTAGAAATCCAAATTCGCACAATCGCAATGGATTTCTGGGCTAGTCTAGAACATAAAATCTATTACAAATTTCAAAATGAAGTTCCAAATAAATTAACATCTGAACTAAAAGCCGCAGCAGAAATGGTTCATTTCTTAGATTGTAAAATGAAAGATATTAAAGACGATATGGATTTTTATAAAGAAGAAGAGAATATATGAGGGGAAAAGCCAACACTTATGTAAAAATAAGGCGTTGGCTTTTTTCTTAGTACATCACTTTGGTTGCATACGGATCGCACCATCTAGACGAATCGTTTCACCATTTAACATCGGATTTTGAATAATAGTATTTACTAACATTCCATATTCACTTGGATCTCCTAATCGTGAAGGGAATGGAACAGCTGCACCTAAAGCTGCTCTTGATTCTTCTGGTAGAGATGCAAACATTGGTGTGTTAAACATACCTGGTGCAATCGTCATTACTCGAACACCAAACTGTGCTAAATCTCTAGCTATTGGGAGTGTCATACCTACTACTCCACCTTTTGAAGCACTATATGCTGCTTGACCAATTTGACCATCGAATGCGGCTACTGATGCTGTGTTAACAATTACGCCTCTTTCTTGAAATTCATTTGGCTCATTCTTTATCATTTGTTCAGCTGCAAGACGGATCATATTAAATGTTCCAATTAAATTTACTGTAAGAACTTTTGTAAATGTTGCTAGGTCATGTGCACCTTTCTTTGATACTGTTCGTTTAGCATCCCCAATTCCCGCACAATTTACCAGTGCATTTATAGAACCAAAAGTGTTAATCGTGCTTGCAATTGCAGCTTGTACACTTTCTTCATTGGTAACATCCGTTTTCACAAAAATAGTTTTACCTTGTCCCAGTTCTTCTACCAAACTTGCTCCTCGTTCTTCAGATAAATCTAGAATAGCAGCTTTTCCTCCGTTTGCTACAATATTACGAACAGTTGCTTCTCCCAAACCTGATGCTCCACCCGTTACTAATGCAATAGTTTCTTCGATTTTCATCATTCATTCCCCTTTAATAGAAATTTAATGTTTTGCGGATTCCAATTTTTCTAAAATTTCAATTGTATGCTGACCTAATTTTGCCCCTGTGAATTTATATTGTGGTGTATAAGCTGACGATTTTATAGGAGTTGCTAACTGTTTAATATAATCACCATCTTCTGTTGGAACATCAACAATCATGTTTCGTTCAGCAAACAGAGGATGACTACACGCTTCTCCAATCGACAATACAGGTTCAACACATGCATCAAACTTTGAAAAGATCTCTTGCCATTCAGCAAATGTTTTTGTTAAGAACGCTTGTTCAACGGCTTGTTTGAACATTTCAACATCTTCTCTATTTTCGCTCAGACTTAAAGAAAATAATTCTGGTTGATTAATAGCTTCACATAATTGCTTCTTGAATGGTGGCTCTAAACTTCCTACTGAGAAATAACGTCCATCTTTCGTCACATAATATCCATAAAACGAACCACCGTTTAGTATAAAACTTTCATATTCCATTTCTTTACCTTTATTTAAATAAGCAGGCCCAGCAAAAGCATTTAATGCTAAACTACAATCTGTCATACTAATATCAATCCATTGTCCTTCACCTGTTCGATCCCGATGAATAACAGCCATTAAAATGGCAATCACACTATGTAAAGAACCACCTGCTACGTCAGCAATTTGAACCCCAGATAAAATCGCTCCATCTTTCTTCGTACCTGAATAACTAGCAATACCTGCTAAAGCTAAATAATTATTATCATGACCGGGCTTATGGCGATAAGAACCTGTTTGACCGTAACCGGTAATCGAACAATAAATGAGGTCCGGTTTGATACTCTTTAAATCTTCGTAGCCAAGACCTAATCGATCCATCACACCAGGTCGAAACTGTTCGATGATAATATCACAAGTATCCACTAGTTTCTTAATACTTCCAATCGCTTCTTGTTGCTTTAAATCAAGTGCTATCGCTTGCTTCGAGCGATTTAAGTAGTCATGAA
Source organism: Bacillus sp. JJ722 (assembly GCF_036963345.1). Lineage (NCBI taxonomy): Bacteria > Bacillati > Bacillota > Bacilli > Caryophanales > Bacillaceae > Bacillus > Bacillus sp. JJ722. The sequence goes on along the minus strand of NZ_JBALMO010000172.1, from coordinate 9,593 downwards.
CAGGTGAATCTTCCCCATGTTCAGAAAACAAGCTTCGTGTTAAATCCGGTCTAGTTGGCGATTCAACTCGAATAATCTCCGCTCCAAAATCAGCAAACATCATAGTTGCATATGGACCAGGAAGTAAAGTTGTGAAATCAAGAATTTTTAAATGGTTTAACATTGAAAGTGCCCCCTCTCTATATACATAATGTCTCCACTAGATTTAATATGCATTTTTTATGCCAATTGATCTTAATAAGAATTACGAGTAGCTTACATTGTTTTTCATTTAGCTTGACAAAGGAGTGTCTTTTTTCAAGACATATGTCTGTTTTTTATTGGATTAACAAAAGTATGTACAGGCAAAAAGAAAGAGCTGCTCATAGTCAATACCGACTTCTGAAACAGCTCTTTCTTATTCATTATGTAAATATGCAGTCCCGTTTAATAAAATAATGTTTTAAAACTAGAACTAGATGAAAGTTCAATAAACTTTCATCTAGCTTAGATTTATATGTTGCAAGCACCATCGCCACAATTGTCGCTTTTTGTTCCGTCTTCTTTTTCATTCAACACTTGTATCGGCTGTTGTCCTTTTTCTTCTTCCCAAACTTTCTCTAACACTTCTAAGAAAGTTTCACCAGCTTGGGCACCTGATACAGCGTATTTTTGATTGAATACGAAAAACGGAACACCACGCACTCCGATTTGTGCTGCTTGATTTTGATCAGTATGAATATCTTCAGTATACGTACCATCTGACAAAATAGTTTTCACTTCTTCTTCATCAAGCCCTACTTCTTGTGCAAGTTTCGTAAGTACATCATAATCACTAATGTTTAATGACTCTGTAAAGTATGCTATAAATATTCTTTCCATCATCTCATACATTTTTCCTTGTTGCTTCGCAAAGTGACTAAGCCTATGAGCCGCAAATGTATTCGTTAGTATCATTGAATCAAAATGATAATCTAATCCTAAATCTTTAGCTTGTTGAGCAACTTGCTGTGTAAACCCTTTTGCTTGCTCGTATGATACACCTTGTTTTTCTGATAAATAAGTGTATATATTTTTATCTACTTCTTTTGGTGAATGTGGATCAAGCTGATAGCTTTTGAACACCACTTCTACTTGATCTTTATGAGCAAATTTTTGTAAACCTTGTTCAAAACGGCGCTTACCTATGAAACAAAATGGGCATGCAAAATCTGACCATATTTCAACTTTCATTAAAATACCCCCATACGTAAAAACAATATAAACATTATTATAGACTGTTCATTCTATAAATACAAATAAGTCGACTTGATCCTAGTGATACGTTAAAAAACAGGAATATTTTTATCCTATCAACACAAAAATAGCGTGATTTGATAGAAAAGAGAACCCACGCTATTTTTTGAAATTGTTAATCTAATTTACATCGCACTACTTCCGCCATCAACTACGATAATAGCACCTGTTACATAATCAGAAGCGGTAGAAGCTAAAAAAACAGCAGCTCCTTTTAAATCCTTATCATCACCAAAACGTTTTAATGGGGTATTTTGTAGTAAACGATCACTTCCTTGCGCAATAACATCTTTCGACATTTTTGTAGGGAAGAAACCTGGCGCTATAGCATTTACGTGAATTCCACGAGGCCCCCATTTAACAGCTAAATCCTTCGTGAACGTGATAACAGCCCCTTTACTAGCACTATATCCGATTGCGTTTAACGTAGTTGGATCGGTCCCTTTTAAACCTGCAATAGAAGCAATGTTTATAATTTTCCCTGATGAGTGCTCAAGCATTACTTTACCCACTGCTTGAGACATTAGAAAGGTTCCTGTCGTATTTACATTCATTACTTTTTGCCAAGCATCTAGCGGCATTTCTTCAGTTTGAGCGCCCCATGTAGCACCGCTGTTATTGACCAAAATATCAATTCGACCAAATTTTTCGACCGTAGCTTCTACTAATTTATTCACGTCTTCTGGATTCGTGATATCACATTTCATTGCAAATGATTCTACTCCTAAATCCATTAGTGCTTGGGATACTTCTTGACAAGCCTCTTCATTACGCGAACAAACTACTACGTTAGCACCTGCTTCAGCAAAACCTTCTGCAATTTGTTTACCAAGCCCTCGGCCACCACCTGTGACAATCGCAACTTTTCCTGTTAAATCAAATAATTGTAACATGTTCATCATCATATCTCCTTCTCAGTGATACTTTTTGAGCTCATACTTAGCAATTGCTCTTCGGTGAACTTCATCCGGTCCATCAGCTAAGCGAAGTGTACGAATATTCGCCCAGCTAGATGCTAATGAGAAGTCTTCACTTACGCCCGCAGCACCGAAAGCCTGGATAGCACGATCCAACACTTGCAATGCCATATTTGGAGCTACTACTTTAATCATAGCAATTTCAGCCTTCGCTTCTTTATTTCCGACAGTGTCCATCATATAAGCAGCTTTCAATGTTAATAAACGGGCTTGCTCAATATCGATTCTTGCTTGAGCAATCCAATCTTGAACAACACCTTGTTGAGCAAGTTTCTTACCAAAAGCTGTTCGACTTTGTACACGAATACATAGTTCTTTAAGTGCTCTTTCAGCTGCTCCAATTGTTCTCATACAATGATGTATGCGACCAGGTCCTAATCTTCCTTGCGCAATCGCAAAGCCTTTTCCTTCACCCCAAAGCATGTTCGATGCAGGGACACGCACATTATCATAGATGATTTCTCCATGACCATGAGGCGCATGATCGTAGCCGAAAACAGGGAGCATTCTACTTATCGTTACTCCGGGAGTATCGAGGGGAACAAGAATCATTGATTGTTGTTCGTATGTAGGAGCTGCTGGATCATTTTTGCCCATTACAATCGCAATTTTACAGCGTGGATCACCCGCTCCAGATGACCACCATTTTGTTCCGTTAATGACATATTCATCTCCATCTCGAACAATACTTGTTTTAATATTAGTTGCATCAGAAGAAGCAACATCCGGCTCCGTCATTGAGAAACAAGAACGAATAGTGCCTTCTAATAATGGATTTAACCATTGTTCTTTCTGCTCTTCGGAACCGTAACGAACTAGAACTTCCATATTACCTGTATCAGGTGCATTACAATTGAACACCTCTGGCGCAATTAAAGATTGGCCCATTATTTCACAAAGCGGAGCGTATTCAATATTATTTAAACCTGCTCCATAATCGCTTTCAGGTAAAAACAAATTCCATAATCCACGCTCTTTTGCTTTCTCCTTTAACTCTTCCATTATAGGCGGAACATGGGCAAATCGATCGGTTGGATCTAGTTGCTCTTCATATAATTTTTCATTAGGAAAAATAAACTCTTCCATAAACACATTTAGTTGTTTTTGCAGCCTTCGTATTTTTTCAGAATAGTCAAAATTCATACAGTACACTTCCTCTAATCATATTTTTTAATCTTATAACGTATTGATTGCATTTATTTCATGTAAAGCTCTTCAGCTACAATTGTGCCTTCTTTCGTTAAAGAAGCAACGATAGGGATCGTTCCTCTATTTGAAACGAATTGTAATGCATCTTCATATTCATATTTCTGTAGCATCTTACCGACTCTAGAGGAAAGTAACATGTGACTTATTTGATTTCTACCATTTCTATAAAAATATAATGCTGCTAACGCAGAATCGGTCAACTCCCAGTTATATTGATTGTTTGATAGAAGAACATCTAAAAAATACCCCGCACCTACTAAATCCTCTAAGCAAAACTCTCCCGATGAACCCGAGCATACAATCAAAATGGTTTCATCTTCATGTTGCTTATGAATTCGTTCAGCAATGGCCTTTCCATTTAGTAATGAACAAATATAGACCTTTTTTGCTTTGGAACATTTATGAATAGCTACAGTTCCGTTCGTCGTAAAAAGAATCATCGTCTTATTCTGTAGACGCTCCTTTAAAAGTAATGGGTTCGGATCAATAAAACCTTCAATAGTCCGACCTTCATATTCACCAACCAACGCGTAATCATCCACATGTCTTCCTTCTGCTTGCTTTCTTGCATGTGTTCCATCGAGCACTGGTATTACTTCTTTTGCACCAAAATGAAGCGCTGATACAATTGTAGAAGTTGCAAGCAAAACATCAAAAACAACAACAATTTTATCGTCATTTATTTTGCTAATATCAATCTCTTCTTTCTTCAGTAACAAATGAATTTTTGTCAAAAATACCTTCTCCTTTTTGAAGATTATCCCGGCCTTCTTACTGTTACCTTTTGTGATGGCCCCCGCAGATTCATTTATCTCGACAGACTTATCGCTTGTTGAATCATGCTATTTACAGTAACTGATAAATGTGCAAACCTTGGATCATTGGTTTGCCCTTTTTTATATCGATAATAGATTTGTTGACCAATGACAGCTAGTTTAAAGTATGCAAATGTTAAGTAATAATTAATTGAGGATACATCCCTACCACTTTTCTTTGCATACCTTTCAATGAACTCATTTCTTGTGTAAAATCCATCTAATACAGTTACTGGTGGAGCTCCAAATGCAGTCTTTAATTCATCTAAGTCATCTGGTTGCATCCAATAACTCATCGCAGCTGCCACATCAGTTAGGGGATCACCCACGGTTGACATTTCCCAATCGAAAAGCCCTATTATTTCACTTAAATCATTTGAAAACATCGCGTTATTTAACTTGTAATCATAATGAATAATCGTCGGTTCAAGTGACAATGGTATATGATTTATTAGCCATTGTTTAAGGTCATCAATTCCTTTTATATCATCTGTTTTAGCTCGTACATATCTTGAAATCCATCCATGTACTTGACGTTCTAAAAACCCCTCCGGTCGACTCATTTCCACTAGTTTTGTATTCTTATAATCAATAGTATGGAGATTGACCAGTTGATCAACCATCGTCTCTGAAATTGCTCTGCCTAATTCAGGAGTGGGGTGTATACTGTCAGGAAATGAAGTATCTAAAACTATCCCCTTCTTTCTTTCCATTATGAAAAAAGGACTACCCACTAATGAAAGATCATCACTAAACAAATATGGCTTTGGTGCAAGCGGAAATACAGGATTCAATTCACTTAAAATTCCGAATTCCCTCTCCATATCATGTGCCTTAGGAGCGACCGGACCTAATGGTGGTCTTCGTAGAACCGCCTCCCAATCACCGATTTTTAAACAGTATGTTAAATTTGAATGACCTGCTCCAAACTGTTCAACTACTAATCTTTCAGCCGGCAACTCTTCAATATTTCTACGTAAAAATTGTTCTAAGACTTCAACATTTAATTCTTCATCTTCTCTTACTGGCTTTGTATCTTTCAATTGATTTACCATTTAAACTCCTCCCTTTTTTGTATAAAGCTACAGCAATCCTATTAACTAACCGGTTGGTATGTTCACCGTTTATTTCGACAATTTTGTGTAAATTCCTTCTAATATAGTTATTTTTTCGTAATTTCTTTTCGTATAAAATTGACCAGCAACAGTTACATACATAAAATTGTATGTAACTGTTGTCTTTAAATGACTATTAATCTTATAGCTTTACATCATCCACTAAATGTTAAGATTGCCTTTCTAATATTTGTAGGTAATTCATTTTTCTTCATATCAACAAGTCGTTCGACATCAACGGTCAACTTCCTTTCAAATACATTGAATCAAGCCTCTCAATTATTAATGCATTTGCCATCCCTAATCCTTCGCACATAGTTTGTAATCCATTACGTTTACCAATAGGGGTACGAACTGCTTCAACAATTAGCGCATCTTTCATCACTAATTCCACCTTCTTAAACATCACTGTTTGCATGATTTTGTAATGCTCGTCGAAGAATTTTACCACTGGCTGTTTTCGGTAATTCTTTTAAAAATATTACTTTGGAGGGTAACTTGTACTTTGATAAGTGTAACTTACAGTAATCTAACACTTCTTGTTGCTGCATGGAGCTTTTTGACACGACGAAGGCTACAATTCTTTCTCCATATTTTTCATCAGGTTCACTAATAACACCAGCTTCAATAATATTCTCATGTTGAAAAAGAACTTCTTCAATTTCTCTAGGATATACGTTAAAACCACCGACAATTATTAAATCTTTCTTTCGGTCAACAATTCGGATGTATCCATCTTCATCTTTAACAGCCAAATCACCAGTAAATAGCCAATTATCTTTCAAGGCTAATGATGTCGCTTCAGGCATTTCAAAATAACCTTTAAATACATTAGGTCCTTTACATATAAGTTCACCAATTTCACCAATCGACACTTCTTCACCCGCATCGTTTACAACGTTGACTAAAATATCTTCAATTGGAAGGCCTACCGTTCCAGGTTTTATTTGTCCTCTGCGCGGATTTAGAGTAACAACTCCCGCTCCCTCAGATAATCCGTATCCCTCCTGGATAATAGTTTGGTAACTTTTCTCAAAATCTTCTAAAACCGATACTGGTAAAGATGCTCCACCAGAAGCACAATGTGTCACACTCGAAAAATCCTCTTTCGTTTCTTGAAGATAATGATGAATAAAGTTATACATTGTTGGGACACCACCAAAAAATGTCACATTATGCTCATTTATATTTGAAATAAACTCCTTTGGACTAAACTGTCTCATTAGAATAAGCTTAGCGCCACAAATAATAGGCATATTCAGACAAACCGTCATTGCAAAAATATGAAACATAGGCATAACACCAATAATGCTATCTTTATCTGAAATTTCGAGCGCTCTACCTGTAGCTACCGCGTTACTATATAAGTTTCTATGAGAAAGCATGGCTCCTTTTGGTTTACCGGTAGTACCTGATGTGTAGAGGATAACGGCTGTATCATCTTGATCCATTTTTGCTTCTTTAAAATGTAGATCGCCTTCCATTATATACTGATTAAATTCGTCACAATCTGTAGAAATTAAATCAATACGATCATTAATTTCTAAGATAATACTTTCTATCATTTTCTTTAACTGTGAGGTATATAATATGGCGTCAACTTTCGCATTCTTTAAAATATAGCTGATTTCTGATGATGTATAAGCTGGATTAATCGGTATGACAACAGCTCCAATCCTCCAGCAAGCATATAATGAATAAATATAGTCTGGTGTATTACCAATCAATAAAGCAATATGTGATCCTTTGCCTAATCCTTTAGTTGATAGACTAGAAGACAGACGGCTAACCTTTTCATTGAGTTCATAATAAGTAGTATTATTGCGTTCAAAAACAAAAGCGACTTGATTACCCATTCTTTCTGATTGCTTCACTAATACTTGGCTGAAAGTTGACATTATCAATTCCTCCTTTATTTATAAACCCTATTTCAATGTAAATGGTCACTTCATTTATATATAAATTCCACCATTGACTTGTAATACAGCACATAGCGCCAATCCACGTTTCAATGCCTCTCTTGGCATTGGGGAAGCACCATAAATAATATTTCTTACAGATTCAAATGAATAATTTCTTACAGTCGGTTGTGATAAAAGCATGATAATCATTGCGGGTACGAGATTTAATGTTGTGGGTTTTTCATGATGAATGACCTTAAGATAAGTCTCTGGATCAAATTTAGATAATATGGCATTTGTTGCACCACTATGCCAATGTGGAAGGATTAATGTGCCAGATGCATGAGTAAGTGGAGCTGCATGTAGCATAATATCATACTCATATATATCTAGCGAAGTTGAAATATTCGAACTGATTGCTGCTTTCGTTGCTTGGGTATGAACAGATGCTTTCAATTTACCAGTTGTACCTGATGTTTAATGAATAGCCAATAAATCACTTTCACTAAGGATAACGGATGGTTCATCCTCAGAAGCTACTTTGCAGTATTCAGCCATATCAATCAGCCAAGATTTATTCACCTGTCCATTAATTAAATAAAAATAGCGAAGTGAAGGGACAAATTTTTTAAAAGCTGAAATGTGTTCAACAAACTCTGATGTTAGAAATATTCCTTTTGCTTCCGTTTCCTTCCCCAAAATTAAAATTTTCCATTCCTTCCTTTTCCATCCGAAAATTCCTTAGCGCCTTTGTGCGTTACACCACTATTCACAACGTTGTTTCCAAGTAAAAACTCTAATTGCATTCCATTGTCAAATTCTAAGTTAAATCCTCGATAAACAGCTTCTCGATCACTACGCAAACAATGCTGCGGGAATGCTGCTATTTGTTTTGCTAGCTTTACAGCTTCTTCTATTGCCATACCAGGTTCAACTACTCTGTTCGTTAAACCTATTTCAAGCGCTTCCTTTGCATCCACTGAGCGACCAGTTAAAATTAAATCTAAAGCTCTACTCATTCCGATGAGACGCGGTAATCTTTGGGTACCGCCATCCACTAATGGAACACCAAAACGTCGGCAGAACACGCCAAATATAGCATCTGATTCCATCACTCGAAGATCACACCATAATGCTAATTCCAAACCTCCAGCTACTGCGTATCCTTGTATAGCTGCAATAACAGGTTTAGACAAATGCATTCTAGTTGGACCTAATGGACCATCCATAGACATATCTGTTTCCATCCGATTTAAATTGTTATTTGCAATTTGCTTCAAATCTGCTCCAGCACAAAAGGAACCTGAATCTCCACATAATACAGCAACATATAACTCATTATCTTGTTCAAATCTTCGAAATGCATTCGAAAGCTGACTGGCCGTTTCTCGATCAATTGCATTTTTCACATCAGGTCTATTTATAGTGATAATACAAATATTGTCTTTCTTTTCAAATAATACTTTCATGGGAGTCATCTCCTTATGTGGTTTATTTTAAAGTTTAAATACAAATTACAATTCTCACCTCCTTTTTTAATTGAATGTTCATTATAAATAAAAGGAGAACTAATTATTTATAAAGCGCATTCATTAAAATGAAAAACTCATGTAATTTGCTGCTTTAATAATAGTGATCTACCCCCTCATATGTTTCTTATCAAAGGGTAAATAAATATTCTATTTGCGCTCTGACCCTATAGAAAGATAGCTAGTTATTATTTTTTTAACAGTTAAATCTATCTCTTCAAGATTGTATGCTTCGCTGTTAAGTGTCCTCATTACGCCTAAACCTAACCCAAGTGCATACAATATAACAGGAATATTCTGAATATTATTGTCGTCAGATAACTCATCACTTAAATAATCCCTCATATACGATTGAAGATTATTAAAAAATTTATTTATTATTTGATGAATATGTGGATTATAAGTTGCTTCCCCAAGATAATTCATTAAAACTATGATAAATTCAGGGTTGTGACTAGACATATGATTAATACTACTAATATGGTTAGATAATTTTTCTCTAGAAGTTGTTAATGGTGCTACAGTCTGAATCACTTGTTCATCAGACTTCCGAAATGATTCTTTCAAAACCTGTAGAAGAACATCATCTTTATTCTTAAAATAATGATAGATAATCCCAGTACTAACACCTGCTTCGGCTGCAATATCCTTTACAGACATTTTAGAAAGTCCTTTATTAATAATACATCTCATAGTGGCTGCGATAACTTGATCTTTACGAATCTCTTTCATTCCTAGTTTTGGCATCTATTTCTCCTTTTTTATAACGACT
>NZ_JBALMO010000171.1:2454-2777 GCF_036963345.1 Bacillus sp. JJ722 | reverse complement strand
AATAACATTTAAACTTAAAAATGTTAAAATTCTACATTTACCAAAAGAAAATTGTCACATTTAACAGGGAGTATTTGTCTATATAGATATAAGGAAAAAAGGAGGTGCTTTTGTAGTGTATACAAATATAACAAAACATAATATCGAAGAGTTAAGTGAAGATAGTACGGAAGAGTTAATAAAGGAGTACCATCAAAAAATCTACATTTATTGTTACAACATTTTGAGAAATACACATGATGCTGAGGATGCTGTACAAGAGGTTTTCATCAAAGCCTTTCAAAGCAGTAAGCTCATGAAAATTGAAAATAAAAGTGCTTGGT
>NZ_JBALMO010000171.1:0-2439 GCF_036963345.1 Bacillus sp. JJ722 | reverse complement strand
GGTTATATAAGATTGCGTATAATCATTGCTTAAATAAAATCAAAAGAAAATCTATTATTAACTTTATCCCTTTTACAGAAAAAAGTAGATTAGAGGATTCTAAAGATGAAGAGACCGATTTTGAACTAAGTTACATATTGTCTAAATTGAAACCGAAAGAACGAGCTCTGATTGTTCTTAGAATTATTGAAGATAAGGATTTTACAGAAATTGCGCAAATTTTAGGAATAAACATTCCTACCGCTAGAAAGCGATTTGAACGATTAAAATTGAAGATACAACTAATAATCGAAAGGAGGCTTCAAGATGAAGAATAAAATCAAAACATTCAAAGAGTTTGAAATGCGATTGAAGAATGAACAAATCCAAAAAGTACAAATTAATTATTTGTTAGAGCAAAAAATAATGGACAAGAAAAAAATATGGAAACCATTTTATTTAAGAACTTCGTTTATTGTATTATTCGTTAGTCTGTTCGTAACCGTTTCTATAGCTACAGCTGTACAATTAACAGGTTTGAAGTTTTATAATAATAAGAAAGAACAAATATTTGAGATTGAGAAAATGTCCAAAGAATCAGAATCAGAAGGTCACATAAATGATAATCTTGTTAAAAAAAATGAGACCATCATGGAACGTATAGAGGAGGAAATCCCTAAAGGGAAATTTGTATATTTTTTAGATGTAGAGGGATATGAAAAAATAGGATTAACATCCGTGGCCCTGTTGATGAATCCCGAAAAAATTAAAAGTGTATCACAAATCCCAAATACTATTCTAAAATCTATTCATTTAAAGGATGAATTCTTGGAAAAATATAAACTTAAAGAAGGATCTATACATTATAGGCCCTCAAGCTATAAGGAATCGAAGAAAGTGGCTGAAAAATTGTATTTGGAAGCAAAAGAAAAAAATCTCCCATATATCACTAAGGAAGGTAACTTAACATCTAAGATTAGCAATATATGGCTAACGTATACAAATAACGATAAAAAACAATTTCAAAGTTTTCAAATTCAGATCTCCACAGTTAATGACAAACTCGTAACAAACGAAGACTATACAGGATATACACAGTTCAAAGAGTACGGAATAGATTTCTTATACAGTGAAGACTTACAAGAAATACTATTTATAAAAGAAGATAACTCGCAAAAATTACTTATAAGCATTCTATTTAATCAACACTCTCAAGACCAAAAACTAATAATTAAACAAGAATTAATATCCATTGCAAAAAGCATGCTAAACATATAATCATTGATATCGCTATGTATATGTCTTTCGTACATCATGAAACAAAGCATTTCTCGATACTCAAGAAATGCTTTGTTTTTACTTATTCGAATACTAGTTATCTTACTTTTGTTGTTCTTTCAACAGTTCCACATTTGGGTCAAGACCGAACCATTTTTGATAGATTTCGTTGTATTTGCCATTTTCAAAAATAGTATTAATTGCTTTATTCAATTCTTCTTGTAGTTGTTTATTACCTTTTGCAAGCATGATTCCATAGTATTCTTCTCCAAAAGTTGTATGATCCTCGATCACTTTTAATTTTTCTTTTGGATTATTTTTAGCGTATTCATCCACGATTGCACTATCAGCTATCACTGCATCTGCCCCGCCTTTAATTAATTCCATGATTGCTAAAGTATTACTCTCAAACTTTTTAATATTTTTACCATTTTTACCTAGTAGTTTTTCAGTTGCAATATTGCCTGTAGTTCCACCTTGAACAGCCACTACTTTATCTTTTTTCAAATCAGCTGCACTTTTAATTGAACTGCCTTCAGGTACTAGAATTTTTAATGTTGATAAATAGTATGGGTGTGAGAAATCATATGTTTTCTTACGATCTTCATCGATGGTAATAGCTGCTATAGCCATATCCGCACGCTTATTATCTAACTCTACAAATATTGGATCCCAACCAACATGTTCTACCTTAACATCATACCCAGCTTCCTTTGCAACAGCTTTTACGAAGTCAACATCGAAACCTTTTACTTTATCTTTATCTAAATATTCCATAGGAGCAAAAGCTGCATTTGTTACAACTCTTAATGTATTCTTTTCTCCCTTATTTCCCGATGCATTACTACTATCTTTCGATCCACAACCTGTTAAAGCTAATAAAAAAGCACATAACAGCATGAAACCAACCGCCATTTTCTTCATCTAGAAGTCCCCTTTTAATGTTTTTTTGCAAACTATAAATATATGATAATTCTGATTTCATTCATTTTATTTTAAGATTAGAGCCAACAGATGATCCACTAGCATTATTACATATAAAAAGGTAATGTAGATAACTAGTCTCCTATACAATTAGAACAGTATAGCTTCACCCTACTAGCAACTCTATTCTGTGATGTTATCCTTTCGCTTTGTTTCTACTAAACTGAAAATCTTTTACACGTTCACCTTCTTTTTATT